>JAQBHK010000482.1:0-6675 GCA_032127815.1 Desulfobacterales bacterium | reverse complement strand
TCCAGTTTTCTGTCGGATTTTTCCTTAGCCACCAGGGCTTCTTTGATGGCGTGCATACAGCAAACAGAGGAGCAAAAAGCGGCTTCGGTCTGCAGGTCCCTGGAACCCACGCACTGGAACCAGGCGACCTTTTCGATCGGTTTGCCGTCATGGGGCCGCACCAGGCGACCCTGATTCGGGCCGGTGCCGCTCAAGATCCTTTCGAACCCGAGACTCGTTACCACATTCGGATATAGACCGTAGCCATAGGTGTTGGTACCGCCGGCCGGGTCGAAATAGTCCGTACCGCCGCAAAGCACCAGGGCGCCCACTTCCAGCGGGGGGACTTTGGTTGCTTCAAGATCATGGAATATTTGCAGAACCTTGGAAACAATGGCATCGATGTCAAACGGCTTGAGGAGATAGTCCAAAGCCCCGATCTTCATGGCTTCCACGGCGGTCTCAACCGTGGCGTAAGCAGTCATCATAACCACGCAAAGATCAGGAAAAGCCTGTTTGGCCTTTTGAAGGAGTTCCACGCCGTCCATTCCCGGCATTTTGATATCGGTAAGCATCAGGTGATACATTTGTTTTGACAAAAGCTTTAGAGCTTCCGGGCCGGATTCCGCCGCGTCCACGGAACAACCTTCATCTTCCAGCCAGTCCTTGATGGAATCACGCACAATCAACTCATCATCCACAACCAGGATACGAAAATCTTTAACCACCTTCGCTGAAACCCGGATGGCCCCGGTGGGGCACACCGGCTCACATTCTCCGCAGCGGGTACAGGCGGTCATATCGATGACATAAGTGTTGGGAATGTTGTGGGGAACCGGCAGATATATGGCCTTGCGCATGGAAAGCCCGACATTGAACGCGTCCGGCACCTCTACCGGACAAACCTTTACGCATTCGCCGCACCCCATACACAAATTCGGATCCACAAAACTCGGTTTCTGACGGAGCGATACCAAAAAGTTGCCCGGTTCGCCTTCCACGGAAACAAGCTCTGTAGAGAGGCGGATGTCGATGTTTTCGTGAAAGAGCCCTTTACGCAGGCAATATTGAGATGAAGCATCCCGATCCACCAGAGGGAGCATTTTGCACATGCCGCATCGATCGGTGGGAAACTGATAATCGAGCTGGCTAAGAATCCCTCCAATATGCGGGGCGCGGTCGATGAGGGTGACGCCATAACCAAATTCCGCCAGATCCAGAGCTGCCCGAATGCCGCTTATACCGGCTCCCACCACCATTGCTTTTCCGACTTTTTTCTTCATAACAAAACCATCCTCATCCAAAGGAATATGGGAAAAATTTGTCTATTACCACTCACCGCCCATTCGCTTCGCTCATTCAAGATGCAGAGAGCGCAGAGGTTATTTATTGTTTTCCGTCGACTTCGCTTTTAGCGGAACAGGGACGTCGGAAAACAATATGAAATTCACCTTGCGGGCATTTAGATCCGAAAAATATCGCGTAGCGATTGATTTTTTTTCTTTGCGCTCTCTGCGTCTTTGCGGTGAAAATGTTCATCCTGTCAAAAAGTCCTTTCAAAAGTACGAAGTTCATATTTCCTCGGCCCTAATTTCCGATCCCGACGATATCGGTGAGCTCATCTTCACGGAAAACCGACAGCGGAGGATCGTCTTCAACGCTGCGGCCCGGTTGGTACTCAAATGCTTGCTGTGTATGGGATGAAACCGTTCTAAACAGTTCCATAACCGCAATGTCATTGGGACAGGCATTGGAACACTGTCCACACCCTATACAGGCGGTACTCATGTGGGCCATGCGTGTCAGGTGATAAAAGACCGTATCAGTGGGCATCTTTAGAACACCCTTACGGCTGGCCCATCGCAGGTACTGGAAAGGTTCGTGGTTAAAGACGTCCGTGACAAAGACGCATTCCTTGCAGTAGCAGACCGGACAGGCCACCCTGCAATTGTAGCAGTTAACACAATTGGCAAGATAGGTAGTTAACTTCTCCAGGCTGTTGGTGGCTTCGGCCGTCTCGTTAAACATTTTATCTCGATACGCTGTTTTCTCGGCAATCATACCATTGACGGTCTTTGGGCGTGCGGCCGGCGCTTGTGTTTCTGAAAGCTTTAGGCGCTTAAATAAATCCTCCCCCGGGGGGGTCTGGGCCTGGACAAGCAGGTGATTGTTTGTATCGACTCCGAAAAGGCCGACGGCAATGTCAGCGGCATCGGGAACAGAGTGTTCGCAGGCCTTACAGGTCGAGGTGATGTCCACACTCTCCATGGCTCCGCCTTTGCCGGAGAGAACGTTTCGATAAAATCGGGTGGTCGATTCGGTTACGTTATCTCCAACAAATTTGAAATAATCTTTGTTGTTGTAGGCACCCAAGCAGTCGATCCCTACTAAAACCACATTCTCCATCCGGCCCTGCTTGAGTTTTACCAGCTCGATGAACGCCCGTATTTCGCACGGCCGCAACACGGCCGCCACCTTTCCGCCCATGGATTTGCGTGTAAGGCGGGAGGCAATTTTCGCTGCGTTCATGGGAAATGCGGGCGCCAGCAGATCGGCGCCCTCCAACTTCTCAGGGTCGGTCACCAGCGCCGGCATGACCATATTCTTCATGGGAAGATGCTGGGGCACCAAAATGGCGCTGATACCTTCCAATCCCAGGATGGACCGAAAAAATTCCCGTAGAGAAACCATAAGATTTCCATCTGTCACGTTGATTAATGCTGTTTTGGCCATCAGTCTTCTCCGTGTTTGTCATTTAAAAAAAGGATCGCTATGCTTGAGGAGCGCTACGCTTTAAGATCGCTTCGCTTGAGGCAAAAAAGTCTTTTTATCAGTTTCCCTCGAGGCCGCCAGGCCGCTCCTCAAACGAAGAGCTCCTCAAGCGCGGCACTCCAATGACTATTGACTACTAAATCACCATGGCTGTTTTGGCCTCAGTAGGGCCCAGGGCATTTATCTGTGTCACCATCTTTTTCATGATATCGGCGAATACGATTCCATCGCTGGCACCGATCCAGGTTAACCTGAGCCGCTCGTTTTCAAAACCGAACTGGGGCAGAATCTCTTTGAGAAGCTTGATGCGCCTGCGCGCCTTATAATTCCCGTTGATGTAGTGGCAGTCTCCGGGATTACATCCGCTGACAAGGACGGCATCAGCCCCTTCCAGAAACGCCTTAATTACATATTTGGGGTCAACCATACCAGTGCACATGACCCTTATCAGCCTGACGTTGGGAGGATATCCCAGCCGGGCGGTGCCGGCCAGGTCCGCAGCCGTGTATGTGCACCAGTTACATACAAATGCGATGATCGTCGGTTCAAATTCTCCCATGGTCTCCTCCCTGATAAAATCTCTGTACAATTTTTAATGGTGTGCTCGACCATCTTTTCAGTTGAAAATGATTAATCCAACCTCAGTGGTTCTGGGTTCCCCGTTCAACGTTCAAGGTTGTAAAAACCCTGAACCTTGAACCCTGAACCTCCTAACATATCTTAATTTTACATTCCCACCACATGGATTGCATCCAAAACCCCTTCAAGTTCTGCGAACAACTGTTTTTCATTGAAATGCCTTACCTGGGCGGCACCGCTCGGACAAAAGCCCGAACAACTCCCGCACCCTTTACAAAGCGCCTCGTTGACGACCGACACCTGGCGGCGCTCGTCAAATTCGATTGCCGAGTAGGCACACAGATTAATGCAGGTTTGACAGCCGGCGCAAACATCCGGATCGATCCATGAAATAGCGGAAGGAATCTCGACATATCCGCGGGTCGCCAGGGCCAGGGATTTGGAGGCCGCCGCGGATGCCTGGGCGACGGTATCCGGGATATCTTTGGGGCCCTGACAAGTTCCGGCGAGGAAAACCCCGGCGGATGGGGTAGAAACCGGCGCCAGCTTGGGATGTTCTTCCTGAAAGAAGCCGTCAGCACCGACATTTATCCCGAATTTGCGGGCAACTTCAGTTGCATTGGAGCGAGGCTCCATGGCCGTACACAGAATCGCCATCTCCACCGGAACCTCCAGTAAAGTGCCCGAGAGCGTATCCTCTGCTTTCACCACCAGCATGCCGTCTACTTCCTTTATCTGGGAAGCTTTACCTCGAATCATTCGAACGCCTTCAGACTGCACCCGTTTGAAGAACTCCTCATATCCTTTACCAAAACAACGCATGTCGATGTAGAAGTTATAAATCTGGGTATCATGACCACACTTCTCCTTGAGTAGATGAGCATACTTTAATGCATACATACAGCAGGTGCGGGAACAGTACTCGTGGTAATTTATGTCCCGGCTGCCGATGCAGTGCAGTATGGCAACACTCTTGGGCGGATCGGTGAACTTTAAACGGTTGTCCGGATCCCGTTTGAGGAGCTTCCCGCTGGTTGGACCCGTGGCATTAGAAAGTCGTTCAAATTCAAAATTGGTGAAAACATTGGCATACTTGCCGTATCCGTATTGCTCCATCGGAGTGGGGTCAAGGGGATCATATCCGGTGGCTATAATGATCGACCCCACATCAACAACTTTTGTTGCAGCTTGCATGCCGTGGTCGATCGCTTCCGGTTTGCATACGCTTTCACAGAGCTTGCATTGGCAACATTTACCGCAGTTGATGCATTTTTCAGCCTCACGTAATGCGGATGCCTCATCTAATCCCAGATCCACTTCTGTAAAGGAGTTTTCTCTTGCTTTAACATCAAGGAACCCGGGTTTGGCGCGTTCAACGATAAGCGCATCTTCGGGAACAGGTGCGTAATCCTTTTCTACAGGGGCTTTTTCCTCTTCACGTTCCTCGTCATATTTTTCCATCTCTTTATTGAGATATCTTTCAATGGCCTTTACAACCTTATGGCCGGCAGCAATAGCCTCAATAACTGTTGCAGGCCCTGTTACCGCATCGCCGGCTGCAAAGACACCGGCTTCAGATGTCTGCATGCTGAGATGATCGACCTTGAATGTTCCCCATGCTGTTAGATCGATATTACTTTCTCTTATGATCGGTTCCGTTTCGGCCCGCTGGCCAATGGCAGGGATGATCATGTCGCATTCAACCACAAACTCGCTGCCTTCAACCGGAATCGGCCTTCTTCTGCCGCTCTCATCCGCAGGTCCCAGCTCATTTTTGATACATTCGATGCCCACTACCCGGCCCTGCTCCTGAACCGCTTTAACGGGAGAAGCAAGGTAAATAAACTCAACTTTCTCGTCTTTTGCTCCCTCAACCTCTTCTGCATATGCCGGCATTTCGTGTTCGGTTCTTCTATAAATAACGGTGACGTGTTCAGCACCGGATCGTATGGCGGCCCGGGCGGCGTCCATGGCAACATTGCCGCCGCCGATAACCGTCACCCTTGGTTGGGCCTCTTGTGTGCCTTCAAGATTCACTTTGCGCAGAAAAGGAATCGCATCCACGACGCCGTCAATATCTTCGTTCTCTATATTCATTTTAATAGGCAAGTGGGCGCCGATGCCCAAGAATATGGCATCAAAACCCCGGTCTTTAAGGCTTGCCAGGGTAAAATCATCTCCCAGAGCCATATTGGTTTCAAGCTCAATTCCCGTGGAAAGAATATGGTCTATCTCCTGATCAAGTATCTTGGGCGGAAGCCTGTAATCGGGAATACCGGTTCTGAGCATACCTCCCGGTTTTTCCATGGCCTCATACACCGTAACCTTGAATCCTTTCAATCTCAGGTAATATGCTACGGTAAGACCTGCGGGGCCGGACCCAATAACGGCAATCTTTTCATCCCTTTCCTCAACTTCGGGCAGCGGAACGTCTTCAAGCCTGGCATTGTCAGCGGCAAACCTTTTTAAATTCTTAATGGAAATCGGAGAATCTATCAAAGATCTTCTGCATTCGTTTTCACATGGATGCGGGCATACTCTTCCCAGTACTCCGGGCAGCGGTAATCGTTCCATAATAAGATTTAAGGCCTGCTGATACTTCCCGACTCTAACCAGCTGTACATATCCATGCACATTGGTCCCTGCCGGACAGGAAGTCGTGCAGGGAGCCGTTGACATTTTGTCAATGGCGTATGTTATGGGAACTGCTTGCGGGAACGGCCGGTAGATGGCTTTGCGCATCCTGGTACCCACATCCCATTCATTGGGGAATTCAACCGGGCAAACCTGTTCGCAATCTCCGCACCCGGTACAATTCTTTTTAACATAGCGGGCTTTTTTATGTATGTTGACCTTGAAATTGCCGACAAAGCCGCTGACCTCCTCGACTTCACTGTATGTGAGCAGCTCGATGTTGGAATCCTGGCCGACGGAGACCATTTTGGGCGTACCGATACAGGCGGCACAATCCAGAGTGGGGAAGGTTTTATCAAATTGAAGCATATGGCCGCCGATGGTGGGCTGCTTTTCCACCAGGTATACCTTGTGGCCGGCACTGCCGATGTCCAGGGCCGCCTGCATACCTGCAATACCGCCCCCTACAACCAGGACATCGGGATGGACACTTACTTCACGGGTGGCGAGACTCTGATGATAATTGACCCGGTTTATGGCCCCGGCCACAAGTGTCTTGGCCTTGCGCGTGGCCTCGTCTTCGTTGTCGGTAACCCAGGAAACATGTTCACGCACACAGGCCATCTGGAAATAATAAGGATTGAGACCGGCTCGCTGGCAAGCGGCCTGGAAAGTTTTTTCGTGCATTCGCGGTGAGCAGGCCGCCACCAC
>JAQBHK010000481.1:0-4774 GCA_032127815.1 Desulfobacterales bacterium | reverse complement strand
ACCTGGTCCTTCCACGCCTTGCGAGGATCAGAGTTCTCCGGCTCTGCCTGGGAGTTTTTTGTCTAAAATCACAAATTCCAAGCACCCCGCCAAAAAGACGGCGGGCAAGCAAAAAACAAACAAGCTCCAAACTACAAGCACCCCACCAAAAAGACGGCGGGCAAGCAAATTTCAAGGAAATTCCAAAGTTTGTTGTTTTGAATTTTGGTCATTGTCATTTGTAATTTAATTTACTCCATTTGAGATATGTGCACTCCTAAAGGGGCAAACCAAAGCCTGGTCCTCGGGATCGGGATTCTTCACTGCCGCTCGTCAATGCTTAACCCTTAATCAGCCTTTTTTCTCAAAAAGGTCGGCACGTCCAGGTCGTCGTTGTCGATGATCATCCCCTTATATCCGCGGTAGGTGGCTCCGCTCTCTTCACCAACCGCATGTTGACGCCGGATAAAGGTGGGCTCATCAAAGTTGATGCTGGTTTGCATGTCACTCGGTGTGATATCCCTGACTTTACCTCCATAGGTGCGATCATGTACGTCAGGCTCATCCGGAGAATCGATTCCCGTTGCAATTACGGTGACATGCATTTCATTTCCTAAGGAGTCATCGATGACGGTTCCCCAGATAATATCGGTATCTTCACCGACTTCATTGTAAATTCGATCGGAAGCTTCGGTCATCTCTTCCATGGTCAATTCGCTGTTGCAGGTGATGTTCATTAAAACACCCTTGGCGCCGGAAATGGAAATATCTTCCAGAAGCGGATGTGATATGGCACTCTCAGCGGCCTCGATGGCCCGATTTTCACCAATGCCGATACCGATGCCCATAATCGCCATGCCGGACTTGGACATGGTTGTTCTTACATCGGCAAAGTCGAGATTGACCAGCCCCGGCATAAAAATCAAATCGGTAATCCCCTTGACCGAGTGCAGCAGGATTTCATCGGCCCTTTTAAACATTTCAACCATTTTGGTATTTTTGGAAGCAAGTCCTCTCAGCCGGTCATTCGGTATGGTGATGACGGTATCGGCGACTTTGCGTAAGGCTTTAATCCCCTCTTCGGCCTGCCTGGCCCTTTTGCGGCCTTCAAACGAAAAGGGTTTTGTCACCACGGCAACCGTCAGGGCGCCGAGCTCTTTGCAGATTTCGGCGATAACCGGTGCTGCACCGGTGCCGGTGCCGCCGCCGAATCCTGCTGTGATAAACACCATGTGGCTGCCCTCGAGTGCACTGCGGATGGCATCCGCATTTTCAAGGGCTGCATTTCGCCCGATTTCAGGCTTGGCACCGGCGCCGAGTCCCCGGGTGAGTTGTTCACCAATTTGCAGCCGGACGGATGCCTTTGAGATCTCAAGAGCCTGGCCATCCGTATTGGCGGCGATGAATTTCACGCCCTTGAGATTGGACTCGATCATGTTGTTAACCGCATTGCCGCCGGCCCCACCAACACCAATTACTTTGATTGTTGCTGAATTGTCGCTTTCTGTAAACATAAAAGTCATTTCCCCCACCTCCTGTCAGTTGGTTAGTTCCTGTCAAAAGACACTTTCTTTAAGGTAAATCTTTTCGTTAATAATAACTGCATAAAATTCTAGTGTCAGGTTGCGAGTTTCGTGTTGCGCGTTGCGGGTTGAGTATTCATAAGTCTTTAACTCGTAACTCGTAACCCGTTACATTACATCCTTGAACCATTTTTTCATCCTGGTCATGATACGATTGAAAATGTTGCTGTCACGAATTCTGAATTTCTCTTCGGGCATCACGCGGGCGCCGTATAAAACAAGCCCAACGGCGGTGGCATACATGGGATTGTTGACCACGTCGACAAGGCCTTTGATCCCGCGGGGCGTACCCAGACGGGTCGGTAGATTGAAAATTGATTCGGCGATTTCGACACAGCCGTCCAGCAGTGATGACCCTCCGGTTAAAACCACACCCGAATTGATGAGGTTTTCCATTCCCGCCCGATAGATTTCCCTTCTTACCAGTGAGAAGATTTCTTCCACACGGGGTTCCAGGATCTCGCCTAATATCTGCCTGGGAAGTTTCCTGGGATTGCGTCCACCCATTCCTGGAACTTCAATGGTTTCTTCTTTGCCGATATTATGGGCCAGACAGGTCCCGTATTTTTTCTTGATCTTTTCGGCTTCGGAGTGCGGTGCGCGCAGCCCGATGGCAATGTCGTTGGTAAGGTTGTTGCCGCCCAGGGAAAGTACAAATGTGTGCTTGATGTTTTTCTGAGAGAAAATTGCCAGATCGGTCGTTCCGCCGCCCAGATCCAGCAGAGCCGTGCCCAGTTCCTTCTCTTCATCGGTCAGTACGGCTTCAGCCGAGGCCAGAGATTCGAGGACGATGTCGCATACATCGAGTCCTGAGCGGTTGGCGCATTTAACGATATTATGGGCAGAAGTGACGGCACCGGTTACAATATGAATCTTGGCTTCCAGCCGTACTCCGGACATGCCCACAGGGTTTTTGATGCCGTCCTGTTCATCAACGATAAATTCCTGGGGCAGCACATGAATAACTTCGCGGTCCATGGGGATGGCCACGGCGCGCGCGGCATCAATGACGCGTTCAACATCCTGTTTCGTCACTTCAGGTCCTTTTATCGCTATGATTCCGCGACTGTTGAACCCGGTGATGTGACCGCCGGCGATGCCGGCGTAGACGGATGAAATTTCACAGCCGGCCATAAGTTCCGCTTCTTCAACCGCCTTTTGAATCGATTCAACCGTAGATTCAATATCCACGACCACACCTTTGCGCAGGCCGATAGAGGGATGGGTGCCGATACCTATAATATTTATGTCTTTTTGGGAAAGTTCACCAACCACGGCACAAATTTTGGTTGTCCCGACATCAAGACCGACAATAAGATTTTCCTTGCCCTGCATCTTAAACCTCCTTTTGGTCATTGGCAGGTGATTCATTACTGACTGGAAGAACAACAATACGATCTATGTTGTTAAGGTCGATTGAAACCAGCCGTGAAAACTCATTTCTTTTTTTCATATAGGTCAAAACATTTTTAAGCCCGGCGTACTTGCCGGGATAATCGTGATATCCGATTTTAATGGTGCTGAGCATACCGGACGCAAAGGCCGGGGCGTGAATGGTCAAACCGATTTCTCTGTCAACATTAATTCTTTTGATAAGGGTGTTGGGAAGAAGACTATGCGGGTTTTGTCCCAACTTCAAAACTTGCATGACAGCATCAAAAGAAAGACTGCGGGTTTCTTCCAAAACGTTGATGTCTGAAAATTCAAGGCCGCTGACGATCGGCAGATTGTCCGGATCCGTAGCCGATACTTCTTTAAATATTTCTCCGTCAATATTGATCAAAAATTTGCGCTCCAGATCTATGACGGCCAGGGCTTTTTGCTCTTTTATGCTGATGCGTATTATGGAGGGGAGTTCCCTGCTGACTTCAGCCTCAGCGATCCATAAATGGGCAATCAGTCTTTTTCGAACTTCTGATAGATTTACGGAGAGAATATTGACACCCTTGTCAAGTCCGGCTTGTTTTAGAACCTGCTCTTCGGTAAGATTGCCGGTACCGGTAACGGAAAAGCTTGTGGCTTTGAAATAGTCACATTGCGTCAAAAAATCGTAACCAAAAATGAAGATAAAGCTTACCAGCAGCAACGCAGCAATCCCGGCCGATATTTTTAGACTGGCTTTAAAGTATTCCATAATTTTAACCCGTTGTTTGGTGATGCTGTTTTTATAAAAGTTTTTACGGGTATGCTTACGCTCCGACAATTTTGACCTCGCTTTCAAGATCGATGTTAAACATTTTTAAGACGGTATCATGTACGAGTTCCATCAGCGCCAGAAAATTTGAAGCAGTCGCCTGGCCGGTGTTGATGAAGAAATTAGCATGTTTTGGTGAAACTTCGGCGCCGCCGATTGCTTTGCCTTTCAGTCCGGCCAGGTCAATCAGCTGCCCCGCTGTCTTGCCTTGGCCCGGATTTTTAAAGAAGCATCCGGCACTGGGGTAGCTGATGGGCTGTGTTTGCATGCGTCTTCTTAAAATTTTTTGGGCTTCGGCTTTGAGCTTGACAGGATCTTTGCGATGCAGGCCAAAAGAGCCGTCGATAATAACCGGATATGCCTGAAATTCCTGGTTTAGGTCCATGTTCAATGCGAGATTACGGTATGAAAAATTTAGCCGGTTCCGCGCAATTTGCTGGATTTGACCGTTTGGCAAAAGCACTGTAACGGCCTTGAGGACATTTTCGATCCAGACATCAGCCGTGCCGGCATTCATCATAATGCCGCCGCCCACGGTGCCGGGAATTCCCAAGGCAAAATTGAGACCTGCAAGACCATGCTCAAGGGCAAAGCGGCAAAGCGCCTGCATGCGGACACCGGCCATGGCAGTAACGACAACTTCTTCTTTGTCATTATCGGTTTTGGCAATTGCCTGCAGACACTTGGTCAGCGCTATGACGATACCTTTTATCCCGCTGTCTTTTACCAACAGATTTGTACCGTCGCCGATAATCAGATACGGGATCTCCTTGTGCCAGGCCCAGTTGATCAGTGATTTAAGCGCTTCAATGTTTCCAGGGACAAAATAGGCCTCAGCCGGCCCGCCGACCTGCAGCGATGTGTGCTTGGACATTGGTTCGTCAAATTTGATGCCGGCACCGTAATGATCGGCCAGCCATTTTTTGGATTCAGAATCGAGTAACATGGTTCTATTTTCTATTTTTTGATTTTCGATTGTGAAATTGAAACACAATTTAATCTCCATCAACCAGTGATC
>JAQBHK010000480.1:0-8603 GCA_032127815.1 Desulfobacterales bacterium | reverse complement strand
ACTGCTGTCAAGGATTAAATCTGTTTTAACCGGCCAAAGACTAAACAAAATTAGTTTGGAGAAAGAGAAATTGATGGGTGTTCTTGAGCTGGCAGGTGCAGTTTGCCATGAATTAAATCAACCCCTGCAAGCGGTTTTGATGACCTTTGATATAATAATGGACGATCTGTCAACCAATACTAAGATGTGCAAGTATGCTGATGAAATTAGCCAAGAGATTGATAAAATGGGCATAATAATGAAGAAACTGATGCATATTACGAAATACGAGACTCGCGAATATATTCGTGGAGAAAAAATTATCGATATTGACAAAGCATCGAATGCATTCTCATATAACGAACATATTCCTGAACGCAGGTTTTGCAAAGAAAGGAGAAAGGGACTCGATAGAAGACAAGAGCCTGAGCAACACAGGAACTGTGCTATTCAGCCCTCGATGTAAAATACTGCGCTTTCGGCCTGAAATACCTTGTTCCTGAATCGCTCAGTCTCATAAGAACCGGGCTATATGTTGAAGCGGATATTTAAAATATCCCCGTCCTTCACCTTGTAATTCTTACCCTCCAGGCGGAAGTGGCCGTTGTCTCGGATGCCTTTTTCCGAACCCCAGGCCATCAGGTCGTCATAAGAGAAACACTCGGCGCGGATAAATCCCCGGCTAAGGTCGGAGTGGATCGTTGCCGCGGCTTCAAGGGCCGTGTAGCCGTTGCGCAGCGTCCAGGCTCGGACCTCATCGGCTCCCACGGTGATAAAACTGATGTGGCCCAGAATTTCATAGGCCAGGCGGGTCATGCGGTCATGAGCGGATTCGGCAATTCCCATCTCCTCCATGAACAACCCGGCTTCTTCGGTATCGCTGAACGCGGACAGTTCCATCTCGAAGTTCCCCGCAAATTCGATTACCTTATACTTTACTTCTATTGCGTCCAATAGTTCCCGGTTGCGGCCGAAGTTGTTTTCTCCGGAGTTAAGAATGACAAAAAACGGCTTCTGGGTTAAAAACTGAAATCCGCTGATCAGCTTTTGTTCGTTGGGGTTCAAGGTCAAATCTTGGACGTGCCGCCCTCGGTGTAATTCATCGAGTATCTTTTGAAGAACCTTCTCTTCCAATTGCATGGTGTTGGTCTTATTGCCACGCCTGGCACTCCAGGTGATGCGTTCTATCCGTTTCTCGGCGATGATCATATCAGATAGGATAAACTCTGTGACGACCGTATCGATATCCGCCAACGGAATCGGACTGCCCATTAGATCATTACCAAAATTACGGACAACCAGGGCAATGGCATCCAGGTTGCGCACAATATTCATCCGCTCACCGGAAAAATCGTCTTTGCGGGCCGCGCCTTGGTCCAGGCCGGCAAAATCGACGATCTCGATGGTGGCAAAGGTTGTTTTTTTGGGGTGGTAAAGCTGCGTGAGGCGGGTTATGCGTTCGTCGCTTACCTCAACAACGGCAACATTCGGTTCGGCTTTATTGTTCGTATAAGCGCCAACCTCGGCTTCCGAGCGTGTCAGGGCGTTAAAAATGGTTGTCTTGCCGGAATTGGGCAAACCTAACAATCCGATTTTCATTAATTTTCCTTTCCTTGATTTATCACAAAGCATATCTGCACCGGTTACGCGCAGGCAACGTTTCTAAAAGATAATAAGCTAAGACGCTTATAATGCTTTGTCCAGCATGAACATCGGAATCGCATCTTATTAATTATTGAGGCTTGAAAAAAACCTTGATAATTGATTAAAGGTATTGAGAAGTGTGAGGCAAAAAATGAGATGAATTGGAAAAGAAATGACCAGAGCGACAACTGAGACGCCGTTTAAAAAACGGATAAAACGGCATATGATCGGTCGAAAAAGGCGGTTTTTTGCCGCAACCGCACCGGGCCTTGAAAAGATCTGCCGGGATGAACTGAAAGTCCTTTTGCCGTCCGGAACACTCCTGGAGATCGTCGAAGGCGGAGTTGAATTCGAGGGGCGGCTGCACGACTGCTACCTTGCCGACCTGAACCTTCGCACCGCCAACCGGCTCCTCATGCGCATCGAGTCGTTTCATGCCGCTAATTTTCGGGAACTCGAAAAAAACCTGGCCGCTGTCCCCTGGGAGCTTTTTCTGCTGCCGGGTACCCCGACACACATCCGCGTGACCTCTCGGCATTCAAGGCTTTATCATAAGGACGCGGTTGCCGGGCGTGTTCAGGCAAGTATTGCCTTTTGCTTTGCGCAAAACGAATTCTCAGAAGAAACCGCCCCGGAACCGACCGTAACCCAGCAGATCTTTGTGCGGTTGTCTGATGACCGTGTTACCCTGTCCATTGACAGCAGCGGCGATCTGCTTCACAAGAGGGGCATCAAACCCGGCACAGCCCAGGCACCCATTCGAGAGACCCTCGCCGCCGCTGCCCTGATACTTTCCGGGTATACCGGAACGGAACCCCTTGTAGACCCCATGTGCGGTTCCGGCACATTTGCCATTGAGGCCGCCCTGATAGCCGGAAAGATTCCGCCGGGCAGGTTCAGGGATTTTGCCTTCATGCAATGGCCCTCGTTTCAACCCAAAAGATGGCAGCACATGAAACAGGCGGCCGAAAAGAAAATCGTTCGAACAAACACTCCTTTCATCTTTGCCTCGGACCGGGACGACCGAGCGGCTTGCGAACTTGAAGACAGCGTGACTCAACACGGCCTGTCCGGCATAGTCGCCGTTTCTACCCGGGATTTTTTCGATCTTTCGCCGGCGGAACTGACAAATCGTCCCGGACTGGTGACACTTAACCCGCCGTTTGGGCGACGGCTGGGATCGCGACGAGAAAGCGAAGTGCTTTTCCTATCCGTCTGCGAGCGGCTGAAAAAAGAATACAAAGGATGGAAATTTGTCCTGATTGCATCCAATCCGCACCTTGCCGGAATGGTTCCTTTCAGATCGACCACCCATCTGCTGCCTCATGGCGGGCTTAAGGTTGCCCTGATGACCGGGAGGATTCCTGACAAAAAATAAAATTTGATGCTCTCGTAAAAAGCCTGTTATTATGCTGAGAAATGCGAGGATAGACGTACCCGGGCAAGGCCCCAACGACCAAGAAGGTTATACAGAAATAGACCGGCGGGGATGATCTTTTCTACGCGGGGAGTAAGGTAGCAGAGCCTGATAAAGTTCTGATAGAGAGTATAAATGTCAGGGGTGTCGATATAAATGCGATCGCCTTCGTTACGGAAGCCCCATCTTTGCGCCAGTTTTCGGGCAATCTTCGGACCATCTCGCATGATCGCCTTTGCCCGGAAAGGGCCCTGGGGTGTGTAGGGCATTGCGGATTTATTGCCGAGGGATTTCACCGCTGCGGTTGCGAGGTCGGAACGCCAGGATTCGGCATCAAAATTATCCGGTCCCGCGGTTTTATCGATGGGAAAAGTGTGAATCCCGGGAATGGCTGTGCGGGCCTGGGCGCAGGCCACAGGACCTCCTGAAAAGAAGATGGGATGCAGGCCATAGGGGGCCAGCGATGCTGCAAAAAACTCCACCTCGGGCATCGGCTTGCCATTCACTTCCAGCCGCCGGATACGTGATGTAAAGGTGTGGGCCAGAAATCCTTTAGTGCCCGATGCAGCATGCATGCCTAGAAACATAACTGCTTCGGCGCTCCGAGGATCTCCAATACCGGGTACCGGGCCGAGCCGGTAGCCTGAAATAACCTTGGCCCTTGAATCGATTTGTTCCGATAAAATATTATACCCCGTCCGGTGAAAGTCATGAACGTTTATACGCTGCACACCGGCATTAAAGAGGCCTGCAACCAGACTGCCGACATCTTTGGTCATCCCAATACAAGCTCTTCGCCAACCCCTGGTCATGAACGAAGAATCTTTATAACTCCAGCAGCCCGAACTTCCCTCGATATCGGAAATAATTAAAATGTTTTTAAACGGCATAGTAAAAAATCCTGGCCCAGAGGACCGGGCTTTGCTTTCACCCCATATTGGTGCACCTATTCCAAATGTAGTAAATTAAATTCCAAATAACAAACAAAAGAATAAAAGAATAGTTTTAGCCCTTGTTTGGAATTTGAGCCTTGGAATTTGAATTTTATTTGTAATTTGCTTGCCCGCCGTCTTTTTGGTGGGGTGCTTGTAGTTTGGAGCTTGTTTGTTTTTTGCTTGCCCGCCGTCTTTTTGGCGGGGTGCTTGGAATTTGTGATTTTAGACACAAAGCTCCAAGGCAGAGCCAAATATCTCTGACTTGGCCCAAAGGACCAGATTATTCAGGGCTAAATAAAACTCTCGCAGAATTGCGTGATCTTATAGATTTTATTGATATTGGTCAACTATTGTGGCATAATTCCGCCCGATCCGTATCTTTGATAAATAGAGACCTTTAACATACGCCCCCTGTTTCCGGAGAAATACAATGCATGGATTTTACGGCAGGATTCTGAAAATCAATCTTACCGGGCAAACATCCGAGATTGTGCCCTTAAACGACGAGATATTATCCAGATACCTGGGTGGCAAGGGACTGGCCACCTATCTGCTTTGCTCGACCAACCCTCAAGGAGTTGACCCGCTTTCTCCGGAAAACTGTTTAATCTTTGCCACCGGACCGGCTACCGGCAGCTTAATATGGGGCTCCAGCCGGTACGGCGTTTTTACCAAGTCTCCCCAAACCGGTTTTTATGCTGAATCCTACTCCGGCGGCAAAGTACCGGAAGCTGTCGATGCCGCCGGATTCGATGCCGTTGTCATTACCGGTAAATCCGAAAGGCCTGCAATTATAACCGTACATCCTGATGGTGTTGATTTCCATGATGCCGGCGATATCTGGGGCATGAACACTTTTGAAGCTGAAGACGCTGTAAACGCAAGATTCGGCGATGTTGGCCGGGCGCCGGCAAAATCAGGTGCCGTCGTTATCGGCCCAGCCGGAGAAAACCTGGTTCGCTTTGCTGTTATCGAAAACGACTACTGGCGCTCCGCCGGGAGAGCCGGCGCTGGAACGGTCATGGGCTCAAAAAAACTTAAAGCCATTCTTTTTAAGGGTAACAAAAAACGCCCGCTGTTTGACAATCAGGGTGTGAGAGCTTTTGCAAAGGAAATGGCCGCCTCAAGTAAAGATAATCCGGTGGTCCAAAATTATAAAGCCATGGGGACTCCCGGCATGGTAAAAATAATAAACCAGGCCAAAGCGTTTCCCACTCGATACTGGTCTGAAGGATACTTTGATAAATGGGAAAATATCAGTGCCGAAGCGCTGCATCGGCAGTGCCGGGTTCAGCCCCGCGCCTGCGCCAAATGTTTTATCGCCTGCGGCCGCATGACCACGGTTTTAAACGGCCGTCACGCCGGACTCAAGATCGAAGGCCCTGAATATGAAACAATTTTTGCTTTCGGCGGTCTTTGCATGGTTGATAGTATTGAAGAAATTGCCTATCTTAACGATATCTGCGACCGGCTTGGCATGGATACAATTACAGCCGGAAATCTCTGCGGGTTTGCGATTGAAGCGGCTTTAAAGAAAAAGATAGATTTTAAAATCAAATACTCAGATGTGGATGCCATTGCCGCTTTGCTTATAAACATTGCAAAACGTCAAGACATCGGTGACATCCTTGCCCAGGGTATCCGTCATGCAGCCGGAGTATGGGATATGGAGGATACGGCCATCCATGTTAAAGGCCTTGAGCCTCCGGGATATGATCCCAGAGTGCTAAAGGGGTGCGGCCTTGCTTTTGCAACCGCCGACAGAGGAGCATGTCATTTAAGAGCAACGATCCACAATCCGGAGCTGAAAGGGGTTTGCGATCCCGGGGACATTAAAGGAAAAGCAGAACTTTTAATAGATTACGAAGACCGTCTGATCCTCATGGACGCTTTAATTCTTTGCCGTTTCTACAGAGATTTGTATCCCTGGGAGCGACTGCAACAGATCATTGAAATGACTACCGGATCAAAACAGACAAAAGAGACCTTGCAGCAAAAAGCGGCCGAGATAGTCAACCTGGTCCGCCGGTTTAATTTGCGGGAAGGCCTTGAACTCGAAGACGATAACCTTCCGCAGCGCCTGTACGATGAGCCTCTCAAAACAGGGGAAGGAATCAAAGAGGCGGAGCTAAAGTCCATGCGGCACGATTATTACAGCCTGAGGGGATGGGATAAAGATGGCAACCCAGGATTGTCCGAACATTTCATAAGTTGACAAAAGTTAAAAGGGGCTTAAGTTAGTACCTTGCGCAACCGGTTGCGGCAATTAAATATGTATACAAAACACGCTGTGTAATACGTTAAACTGCGACGACATCGGAGAATAATAAATGTCTATTGAAACCAAACAACAAGTTTTAGAAAAAATTTTGTCTCGGGAAAAACCTCTGTGCCGCTACTGCAGCGAGGATATGAAACTGTGGGAAGTCCCCCCTTTTACGTTCAGTGACGGCCTCGGCTGGGGCACTCCTTACCTGTATATCTGTTTCAACGATGAGTGCCCCCCATATGTGCAGGGTTGGGATGATATAAAGGAAAGTTATGCCCATAACGCTTCTTGCCGGTGCATGTGTTATCCGGGAACAAAACAGTACGAATTCATCCCTGTATTCAGTCCCGTGGGGGCCACAGGACAAATTATCGACGACCAGGTTTTGGCCGAGCAGGAAGCTTTAAATCTGGCCACTAAAAGAGGGTTTGAAATTATTACGGACGCCTATATAGCCAAAGACGGCGTCACCTTGATGCGCATGCTCCTGGATGCCACCGAACCGGCCCGTGTCAGGGCTAAAGCTGCTGAGATGATGGGCGACGTCGGATCACTGGAAGCCTTAGAACCGCTGAGATGCACCAAAGTCGGCAATCAGATCATTCAGAAAAATATGGATGCGTCTGTCAGTAAAATCCACGAACGACATTTCACCCGGGAATGCCCGTTCTGCGCTGAAGTCATCAAGAAAAGATCCAAGATTTGCAAGCACTGCAGTCAGGATGTGGCCGGCAAGTAAATATCCTGGTCCAAAGGGCTGGTATTTGATATCTCCCCATAGGGGCGCACCTATCTCAAATGTAGTAAACTAAATTCCAAATAACAATGACCAAAAGGGAAAATCCCAAATAACAAAATACAAACAACAAATAAATTCCAATGACCGGAAAAACAAATAACAAACAAAAGAATAAATAAACCTTGGTTGAATTATTTTAATCCGGTATTGTGAGAACAGCTACAAATTCTGGTCGGGGGCTTTGATCAGGCTTGGGGTTTTATTTTTTTGGCATCTATCCAAAGGCCTTCAAGGTCATAGAAGCTACGGACCGGTTCATAAAAAACGTGCGTGATCACATGTCCGTAGTCGAGTAATACCCAGTGCCCTTCTCTTTTGCCCTCCACGCTCAAAGGCTTGATACCGTGCTTTTTAAGCTCCACCTGAATAAATTCCGCAATTGCGGCAACCTGGCGGTTAGAACGTCCGCTGCAGATGATAAATGCATCTGCAATCGAAGTTAAATCTCTGACGTCAAGAATCACAATATCAAAAGCTTTCCTCCCTAACGCCGCTTTGACATAAAAATCCAGAGACGGATCAAGATCATCATTCATAAATAAAGCCCTTTGGTTTTTATAAAATCTTCAACTTTTTCAGGAACTAAAGATGTAATGCTGCGTCTGTTTTTTATTGATTCGCGAATCTGTGTTGAGGAAATCTCAACCGGTGTAGCATCAAAGGCGAAAATCGGCTGCTTTTCAGCATGAACATAACATGATCGCGAAACGGAAAATCGATAGGCATCCGATATCCTCGATTTAATATATTTTTCAAGGATTTTCCACATCAAGTCACGATCATGGCGATAGACTCCCGGACGTGCCATGACAATAAAGGGAACCAGTTCAAAAAGCTCCGGATAAGACTTCCAGGTATCTATCTCATGGAAAGCATCCAGGCCCAGGATGAAATAATGCCCGGTATTTTCCGGCAGAACTTGCATAAAATAGCGTATTGTGTCGATGGTGTATGAAGGTCCCGGTCGTTTCAATTCAACATCGGATACCACAACGGACTGCATCAGAGCCGGGTAGTTTGCAACTGCCAGCCGGATCATCTGCAAACGATCTTGGGCATCAGCCACACCTCTCGGTTCTTTATGCGGCGGGAGGGCCGCCGGAATCAGTTTGATTTGATCCAGTTCAAAAGCTTCCTTCACCTCCTGGATAACTTGAAGATGCCCCCGGTGAATCGGATTAAATGTACCGCCGAACAACCCGATGCGTTTCAATGAGCCCTCGCTTTACAGTATGAGACCGGTGACTGTGAAACTTGCATTATATGCTGCATTCGGCCGTAATGGCCAGGTTATCGCGATGGATGACATAATCATAAGGCTTCTGCCCCAGGTGCCGCTCGATCTGGCTCGACTTCAGCCCCATAATTTTACGGATATCGACCGAACTGTAATTAACCAGCCCGGTACCCAGGGTTTCGCCGTTGTCTCTTCTGAATTCCACCGGCGCACCGACACTAAATTCGCCTTCCACACCGACGATGCCGCTGGGCAGCAGGCTCTTACCCCTTTGCAGAATTGCGGCTGCGGCACCCTCATCAATGCTAATAACCCCTTTGGGC
>JAQBHK010000479.1:0-6782 GCA_032127815.1 Desulfobacterales bacterium | reverse complement strand
AGTATCCCCGATAAATCGGGATTTCCGCTGCGCTCCAACAAGCATCCAGTATCAGCTTGTTAAATAGTACAAATATCTAACTCTTTATATCTACCCTATTTTGTTGCAGATTGACTGGATTAGGTTTGGACTTTGATATGCCAGGGCTCGAAACGTACTCCCAGCAAATTTGCCCGGGGATAGCGAAGCCGGAGATAGCCAAGTTCTTCTAATTTTTTGTAAACATCCGTATTTATAAAACGCCCGGTGAAGTTGGCGCCGCCGAACCCAACCTGCCCCACGTCAAAGTCGCTGACCCCGTGAAAAGAATAGCCGGGCGGAGCGAGTGAGCGCGAAGCCAAAGAAAGATTGCCGGCGTTAAGGTACGCTTTGTTCAAAAACAGAAGAAACTGTTTGATGACACTGCGTATCCCCGAAGTCAGGATTACCTGATCACCGATATCACGCTTGATTTTCCTGTAAGTCTCCAACGGCACGCCCTTGTAGAGAAAATTACCGGTGTGTCGGATTTTGACCACTTGGCGCTTTTTAATGCGATCCGTCAGGTTTTTAACCGGTTTTTCGCCCAAAAAACCGTACACAACAGGATCGCCATAGAATATCTTTTCCAAAAATTCAATCTCTTTGCTTGAAAAAGCACCCACCCTTGAATAGTTGCGGGCGATTTTGACGGCATCGTCAAAACTCAATAAATGAAACCGACCATACCCTACCGTGCGCTGGAGTCGCTTGAAACGCATGGTCGAAGATTTCAGCAACAGAAAGTCGCTTTGATCCAGATAGACGTCCTCCGCATGAGGTGTGTCAAAACTTTGTATTTTTTGCAGGTAGTCTTTAATGTGGTTGTCGTATTCTTTTAGGGAGGAATCCGGAGTTTTTCTTGCGATCTCCGCCAGAACCTTGTCCGGAAAGATTCCTCCGGCAATGATGCTTGAGGATAAGGCCTTTAGAAAGTCTCTTCTTTTCATTTTGTTCCAACTCATTGCTAGTCCGGTAAAAGGTCGTAAAAATAGTTCATTATATCAGAACGTGTAACAATACCGACAATTTTGCCGTCTTCGAGCACCGGAAGGCGGCCGATATCATGTTTTACCATCAAGTTGGTTGCCTGGGCAGGACTTTTCCCCGGTTCAATCGATTTTACATTCGAACTCATATACGCTTTGACCGGAGCCTTGAGATTCTCCTCTTTCTTTATTTTGCGAAAATCCCTGCGCGAAATGATGCCAACCAGCTTTTCACCATCAACCACCGGCACACCCGTACAGCCCTCTTTCCTCAGAATCAAAGAGACCTTTTTCATGGAGGTGTCCGGTGAAATGGAAAATACAGGGAAAGACATCAGATCACTAATCATCACCGAAGACGGTTGTTTACCTTCGATTAATTCTTTGATCTTATCCACAACAGCGTCCGGTTTAATCGACCTCAACATGGCGGAGCCTGCTCCCTGATGTCCGCCTCCGCCCAATCCCCGCATAATCGACCCGATGTCAAGAGTTTCAACATTACTGCGCCCGATAACAATGCTGCGTTTACTATCCTTGTTGATAAAGATACCGAAGGCGGCATCTGCATCCAGGATTTCTCTGTACATATTGACAACCACGGCGAGATTTTCAACATGACCTTCAATATCCACCCGGTTAATACTGATATTATATCCGTTGACCTCTAATTTTTCGGCCGTTTGCAGCATCTCAAAAAGTATGGCCTTCTGTTTTCTACCATAAGCCGGACGCAGCAGAGCGTTGAGGACCTTTAAGTCTGCTTTGCGCTCCAGCAGATATGCAGCGGCATAGGCGTCTTCGGGTTTAGATGATGGGAACGTTAGATTGCCGGTGTCTTCATAGACTCCTGCCAAAAACAGGGTCGCCTGAATAGGAGTTAAAATAGTTTTTTGGGCTTTTAATTGGCGCATCATCAGAGTAATGGTGGCCCCCATCTCTTCCTGGCACTTCCAGTCAGGGCTAATATCCCCTGCATTCATATGATGATCCCAGAGTATAATTTCTAAATTATCAGCCTGTTTGAGCTCATCCATTTTATCAAGGCGCCCCCAGCTGTTAGCATCAACTACAATCAATCTATTTACGTCTTTAAAGTCGATTTGATTGGATGCATGCATGTTGAACAGGTCTTTATGCAGGGACAAAAAAGCTCTCACATTGGGGTTTATGCTTATTGGAAGCACCGAAATCGCGTCCGGATACAAAATGGTGGCTGCCACAACAGAAGCCAGAGCATCAAAATCGGTGTTTTTATGGGTCGTTACAATCTGCATTGACGATGCGGTAAATTTTTGGACAAACCGCTCCACCTCTAATCAATAAGTTGGGTTCAACGTTCTGGGTTCTGCGTTAACCCCTGAACCTTTGAAAGCAGAACGCTGAACCTTATAACCTAGACCGACCCGATGTCCAATTTATGTGCAATCCCATGATAGATAAAAAACCACGCTCATTTAAATAAGGTACATAACGAGGTCTGTATTAAGAACTATCGGCATTCTTTATTAAAAGCTTAAATTAGCACAACACTTGCGTAAGGTTCAAGTGCAAAAGGGTAGAATCTTAGAGAAAACTTTGAGAGGAGGGAATGAAATGATTTCGTAAAAAAGACGAACACCGGCTTTTATGAATGTTTTAGGTATTATTCTTTCGGATGACACTCTATACAACCGGTCGGGCCGCTGCTGGGCAGTTTTTCTTTCAAAACCTGATATGTCATTTCCATTTCTTTACGTTTGGTTTTGACATCTTTGTGACACCCGACACACTTTTTGTGATATGCATACTTGTAATACTTAATGCCCGTATCCGTATAAACAAGGTATTTTGTTGGTTTTTTCGGTGAGTTGAACAAATCGTGACATTCTGTTGTAGTACATGTGGGGATTTGAGTTTTTCCTTCCCATTTGTGATGGCAAGTTTTGCAGTCATAAATGAAATGTTGGGGATGATTAAATGCAACCGAAGACTTCTTCTGCTCAACCGACTCATCCGGCTTGAGCACGATGACGCCCATTGGAACACTCATATTCTCTATCTTCTGTTCGCCGGCATCCTTATCTTGCCCGGTGGCTTCCAGCGATACCCCAAGAATCAAAACCATCAACAAACAGACCACCCCAATGTGTATCCTATGCATCATCATCCTCCTAATTCGAAAATTCGGCTCTATATTATACATATTTAAAAAGTTTTCAAGCATAATATTGATGAATTCGTAAAAAAATAAAATCGTGTGACGATTTTATGAATCGCGGCTACGACGCTCAGATTGAAGAAAGGCTAAAATGACTATCCCCGTAACCCCGCTGGCGGGATTTCCGCTACGCTCCATCAAGCTACGGGTTATTTCGAAATTTTTGCCACAGACCTCAGGGCTACGGCACCGCACTTTCGCCTTAAAGGGGTTTTTATCTTTTATTTTATTTGAATTCATCCCGCGCTGCAAGCAGCGGGGAATTCAAATTTAAATGATCCCAACTTCAGATTTGCTCAACCAGCCGATCTTGCCTTCTGAAAAATAAATTCTGTAAAAATCTTTGTTGTCTTTATCAATTTTTACCTTGCTGCCGGCATGCAGCACAAAAAGTTCGGTAGAATCTTGGGTTAGCCCGGATCGAACGGATACTTTATCTGCAAGAATAACAGCATGTTTTACGTAACTGGACCTATAGTGGTTATAAAATGCCGTCAAAGTAAATACGACGGCCAAAACCAAAACCACGTAACGCGGAAGCTGCAATGTTCTTTTGTGCCTCAAGGTCTGCAGCGCTAAAATAAGCCAGAACAATAAATTGAAGATCAAGGCCGTCCATTGAACGGTGGTGGCACTGAGGAAATGTTGCCAGAAAAACAACACTTTAAGTATTGGTCCACGGTTGTCTTCCTTCGCATCTTTTACCAGTGTCAGGGCATACTGGTGGTTAAATTTTAAATCAGGATCATTTGGCCTCAGTTTTAAGGCGCGTTCGTACCATAACATGGCGTTTCCAAGATCGTCGTTTTTCAAATAAGCATTGCCCATATTATAAAACAGCTTGCCGTTTTTAATACCGGCAGTGATGATTTTGGAAAACTCGGCAATGGCCGCGTCGTAGTTTCCGGCGTCATAGTTTTTAGCACCATCAAGAAATGCACGCGTCAGCTCATCGGCCTGAATCGGGGCTGCCAAAAAGGCTACCAGCAGCAGGCTCCAGATGCTACGTTTTAGAATCATCATCGCAATAAGCTCCTGACAAGCTGATTGGTCTCATGCAAAAGATCCGATTTAAAGGCTGCATCCAGGCTTAATCCCCCGTATCTGGCGGATTCAATTTTTTTCAATAATTCGGCCGCCTGGGTGCCGGTCGCATCAGAGTGCCCGCTGCGGCAAAGAATCTCCTCAGCCTCGGCATACGTCAGAGACTCGCCTTTAGTGCCGGCGGTCGCAAAAATCACCGCAACAAGTGCCCGGTAAAGACTCGCCAAAAAATCGTCCTGGGAAATATCGATCTTGCGGGCCTTTTTCAATGCATTCTCAGCCCTTTGCGCCATAATGCCGGCAGGATCATCACGTTTTCGGCTGAATTTAAGTGCCGCCAATCCTGCCAGGTAAAGCAGAAACGGTACTGCCAGTATGATAATGAATCGGGACAGATTCATATATGTATGGCTCTCCAACACATCCAGCTCTTCTTTCAAAGGCAGGATATCGCGACCGGTAAACTCAACCTTTTTCTTTTTAAGCCTGAGTTGTTCCTGAACAGCAGGAGCGCTGAAAATTTCAACTTTTTCTTTCTCGGCGGCCGGATTGGCCGTCAGGGTATACGGCTGTGTGGAAAGGGTCTGGTATGCACGTTTTGAAACATCAAAATAGATGATTTTAACCGGAGCTATCGTATAAATTCCGGGTTTAACGGCCACAAGAGCTGTGCGAAAGACCTTTTTCCCGGAAAAGCCGGATCCATCCACATTGACATGCTCTTCCGGATTGTCGGCATAAACCTTAAAGGCATCAGGCACAGTTACTTCCGGCGGCAATGCATCCATAATATTGCCGCTGCCCTCTATGGTAATAGCCAACGTTGTCGATTCCCCAACTTGTATTTCAGTATTTTCAAGCCCG
Source organism: Desulfobacterales bacterium (assembly GCA_032127815.1). Taxonomy (GTDB): domain Bacteria; phylum Desulfobacterota; class Desulfobacteria; order Desulfobacterales; family UBA11574; genus Desulfatibia_A. The sequence continues at coordinate 1,667 of JAQBHK010000479.1, read as the reverse complement.
GCCTGGATCTTAAATTCCCCCACCAGACCGGAAAATTTCATATCTCCGCTGTAGGCCGGCAATGGCCTGACATTGATGCTATACGCTTTTGTGGATAGTATTTTGGGTTCCAGTTCAGCCTGCCCGAAAAAGGGATCGTCAAAAAACGAATCCAAAAGTGAACGTCTGCGTCGCTGCCTGCTCTTCACAACATCACAGCTGAGTTTACCCGGATCGATCGTCACCACACCGGATTTGAGCGGAACCAGCACATAGGAAAGCTCGGAAACAGAATACTCCTGTCCATCAATAACATTCTGAAATGATTTAGTATCACCGACTTCCTTAGAAGTAAATCCTGAAAAATCCGGTTTCTGAAATTTGGCATTGGCCAGCCGGACCGCGGTGTATAGCCTGAAAGTGTAAATGATCTGCTGGCCCTCAAAAGGGTTTTCTTCTGAAACTTGCGCGCGGACAAACAGATCGCTGCTCTCGGCCTCTGCTTGAGGCTGTTTTGAAACCTGAACGACGATCGCCCGCGTCTGAAGGAATTTGCCGGCGGAAACTACCGTCAGCGGCGGAATAATCAAGCGGCCTTCCCGCAACGGTATGAGCACATAATTATAACGCACCTCACGTGACATGCTGCCGTTAACGATGTTGACACTGGTACTGGTACCCCTGGAAATAACTTTAAAGTCTTGTATTGCAGAGACATCTACCTCAGCATCAGCGCCGCTTACGGTCACCGTCAGGTTAACCGACTCTCCCATAGCAGCATGCGTCCGGTCGACAACAGCCCGGATATCCGCGGCATGGCCGAATACCGGAAACATAAAAACCAAAACTATTACCAAAGATATTTTTTTCATTAAACCTTTGAATTAATCTACTATACCTTCATCTTGGCTGAAGGCCCAAGCTTGGCTATGCTGTTAGCTTCCTGAGTTTTGGGTTCTCTCGCCCGCTTCGCTTGAGCACACAGAGGTCACAGAGATATTTTTCTGATTTTTTGATCCCGTTATAAACGGGACAGGTATCCAAAATCAGAAAAAATGCTCCACCCTCAAAAGCAAACTTCCAGCAAAGCTGGATCTAGTTTGATTTGGATTGCCCTCTCAGCAATCCAGATCAAAGCTCAGTGTACTCTGTGAGCTCTGCGAGAGATATAAAAGGCCCTTTTAGGGGCGGCATTGACTTTAGACCTCTTTAAAAAAGTAGTCAGCTTCCATCCTCAAGGCCGTCAGGCCGCTCCTCAAACGCAGTGCTCATCAAGCGCAGCGCTCCATTTTTCACCAATCCTTTTCAACCTTCCGTTCCCGATAATCCGGGAGCATGGCTTTGCCGGGCATGTCCTGGAGGCGGTTCAGCATGCGTTCCGCCTGCTTTGTCTTATCATGATTCGGCGCAGACTCGGCCAAGGAAGCTGCGGCGTTTGAATCTTTCTCTTTTTTTTCTTTTTCAGATGAACCTTTTTGCGGTTGAATGTCATTTTGCAAAGGTGCATCCATGGATTGGCCATATTCCGTGGAAGATTCGTCATTCTCTTTTCCTCCCGGACTGGAATCGTCTGATTTTTCCTTTGTCTGGTCGCGATTTTCGGGGCTGTCCTGAACCGTTTTTTCCTGCTCTGGCGGTTTGCTTTTGTTGTTGGACGATTGCTGATGTTGCTGTTTTTCCTGCATTTT
>JAQBHK010000478.1:0-2669 GCA_032127815.1 Desulfobacterales bacterium | reverse complement strand
CATCAGCGCAGGCCATATGTTCTAAAAAGTTTTGAGGTTTCGGAAGCAGTTCTTTTCTAATAGACGGCTATATAGACGCTGATGTAAGGCATCCTAAGTGGCTCAAACAGCGCAAATCGCCATCAAATCATCCTTTTCGCTCCATCTGGGGACGAATCCCGAAAGTTGGGTTAATAATAAATTCAAAAATTGAATAAGGCTTGTTTCAAAATTTATTCCATGTTATCTGAAAATCTTTAAAGATGCGCTGGAATTTAATTAAAGTTATATTTATAGAACCTAGGTTGAACGGTTCAGCGTTCAAGGTTCCGGATTGTTCAGCTTTAACAGGCTCAATCTAAAAGAGTTGCGCCTCAACAGGGACGGCAAGTAATTTTCACCCAATGGATGCAAGAGACCAATCCAGGCTTTGAGTTGTAACGTCAAGATGTTATAACCTTTGAACCCAGAACCTAGAACCTAGAACCTAGAACCGATCAGTTTAGCAGGAAAGCTCGGAGGGAGGAAGTTAAATGGCTCAGATGAATAAGGTTGCGGCTATAATTATTGTGTTAATAGTGGGATCCTTTGTTCAGGTATTGCTTTCTTTTGCCGACTGCCAGGAAACACCCGGCCGGGCGGTGGCTGAATTCAGCAAAGCCTATTTTGAGTTAGACCAATCAATGGCCGCGAGAATTTGCGTTGAACGGTTGACATCCGGCGATGTTGACCTTGTGGACAAATATATTTATCTGACCGCTCAAAAGGCAAAAGATCAGGGCTTTAAAACGGATATCATGAAGTATAAGCTTTACAATATTGAAATCGAAACCCTATCTCAAAGCGCTGCCAACGCCCAAGTCCAGATAAAAGGCAAAAAAAGAGTTGCTATAAATCCTGTTTATCCGATTGTTACCAAATTATTTAACCTCGGCGAAACTTACGAGGTTGATGAGACAATTAATGTTGTCAAGGAAGACGGGAAATGGAAGGTATGCGGCAGTTTTTTCTCTTTTCCAGTAAATTAAGCCTGTTTTCAGCATCATAATAGCTCCATTGAACTCGATTAAGGTAATAGATCCGCTCACCGGGAGGCAACGGGATAATATGGAACATGTCTACGCTCGTATGCGTCAACGAGCCTGCCAAATTGTTTCACGCCTGCCGTCCCCTGATTTTTATCAAGACCACTTCTTGGCAAAAGAACTGTCCCGACAATGCCTTGACAACCATCCTGTGACGGCTGACTTACAGGCCTTTGTTGCCAAGTACCTGGAAGAAGATTTTGGTCATGGTCACAAGCACGCCGTTAAGGTGGCCGAAGACGCCGGCGCCCTGATGATCATTGAAAGCAAATCAGCCGGACATGCTGCTGATTTTATAAATCGTCGAGTCCTCATTGTCCAATGTGCCGGTCTGCTGCATGATTGTAAACGCAAAAAAGATAATCATGCCGTACAAGGCGCTGCCTATGCCAGAAAAGTCCTTAAAACATATCACCTTGCCCCTGATGAGATCGAGGATGTCAGCCGGGCAATCCTCAACCATGTAGCGTTCAAAGCCACGATAGAGATAAAGAATCTTGAAGGCGTCCTCGTTGCCGACTGCCTCTATGATGCCGATAAATTTCGCTGGGGACCTGACAATTTTAAAGATACCATATGGTCCATGGTAACCTTTTCTAAAACTCCTATTGTAAAATTTATAGACATTTACCACCAGGGGATGGAAAAGATTGCCAAAATCAAAGATACATTCCGCACGGAAACCGGGAAAAAGTATGGCCCCCAGTTCATCGATTTAGGGCTTGACGTCGGTGAAGAATTGTTCCAGTTCATTGAGACCGAATTTTCTCATCTATTGTAGGCGATAGCAGTTGTAAAATTTATTTTTCTATCCAGGGCGAAATGTAGGTATGGTTGTCCCCTGTTTGAATCCTGCAAGGCGTAACGCACAGCACGCAAACAGCCAATGGAGTTTGGCTCCAATGGGGTTATACCTCAGGCTGAAGTTTTTGTTTATAAACCTCTTTGTAGCTGTAATTATAGCTCTTTTTGGGTATTGCGAGAACATCAAAGCAGAAGACATGAGCTATCCTTTTAATCCTGGTGAAAAATTGACGTTTGCACTTAAATGGATGTTTTTTCCGGCAGGTGAGGCCGTACTTGAAGTGCTGCCAATCGAAATTGTAAATGGAATTGAATCTTACCATTTCTTGCTTACAGTAAAAAGCAATGAATTTATCGATCCTTTTTATAAAGTCCGGGACAGGATAGACGCTTATACTGACATTCAATTGACCCGCTCAATTTTGTACAAAAAAAATCAGCTGGAAGGAAACACTCATAGAGATATTGTTGTGCAATACAACTGGGCAAAATACAAAGCTCAATATTCCAATTTCAATGAAGAACGGGAGCCAATCGACTTACTTCCAGGATCATTTGACCCCTTGTCCGCTTTTTATTACACGCGCCTTTTTGATCTCAAAAAAGATTTGATTATAGAACGACCGGTAACGGACGGAAAAAAATGTGTCATCGGCAAACTTGCCGTTATCAAAAGGGAAACCATAAAACTCGAAAGCGGTACATATGATACCTACCTTATCGAGCCCGAAGTAAAACATATCGGCGGTGTATTTGATAAAAGTAAAAATGCCAAAATTCAATTGTGGGTCACTGCTGATC
>JAQBHK010000477.1:0-7042 GCA_032127815.1 Desulfobacterales bacterium | reverse complement strand
ACCAATTATAAATACACAAGTTGTTGCTATTGCTAAAATTAGTTTAGGAATCCAATGCTCTATCCTCTGAGCTACGGGGGCTATTTGTAATTATATTAAACAATTATAAGTTTAGATAAGTAGAGCAATTTACAATTAATCCATTGCTCTGCTAAAGAATAGATATGGATTTTTCACAAAAAAGGAATTTTGTAAAGATTTTGTTTAATACTTCCGGTATATTTTCTATTCATTTTAATAATCGCTTTGTTATGTTTTGCTCTCCGACAGGCCTTTTTCAAATAAAATCGCTTCGTGATTTTATATTACGCGACTACGTCGCTAAATAAATCTCCAAAGAGGAAAAAATTGATTGAGGAAAACACTGTTAGAATGGAGAGGGTTGCGAAGCAATCACTCAGGGCCGAGCTAGTTTTCAAAAAACTTGACATTGGACCATAAATGGTACATGTTGCTAATATGAAACCGGACTATCCTTTACCAGTTGTCTTTTATAAGTCCGATGCGGGAAAAGAACCAGTCAGAATATGGCTCAAAAAACTAAGCTCTGAAGATAGGAAGATTATTGGGGAGGATATCAAGACCCTCCAGTATGGCTGGCCTCTTGGTATGCCGTTGGTTAAGAGCTTAGATACCGGTTTATGGGAAATCAGATCCAATTTGAGAAATAGAATTGCCCGTGTTATTTTTACGATATACGAGCATCACATTGTTCTGTTACACGGATTTATTAAAAAATCTAAAAAAACACCAACTAAAGATTTGACGTTGGCAAAACAGCGGATGTCGAAATTTAATAAAGGATAACAAAGCAGGTGAATTAAATGAAACACAAAAATATAGGTAGTAATTTCGACGATTTTTTACAAGAGGAAAAGATCTTGGCAGAAACGGAGTCAGTAGCTGTTAAAAGAGTTGTAGCATTTCAAATCCAGCAATTAATGGCCGAGAAGAATATGACCCAAACGAACATGGCAAAAAAAATGGGTACAAGTCGCTCATCGTTAAGCAGATTGCTTGACCCGACAAACATGTCCGTGTCCTTAAAAACACTTGAGAAGGCTGCAAATTCTCTTGGGAAAAAGCTGACAGTTCAACTTGTTTAAATTTGAATTCCTGGCTGCGACTCGACTGTCTTCGACCCTGGGCTCAGGCCGAAGGGAGCTCGCCGAAGTCTTGCAGCGCGGGGTGAATTCAAATGAAAGATAAAATCCTTTTTAAGGAGAAAGTGCGGTTAGCCTTTCGCCATCTGAGCGGTATAGCTGCGTTTCATAAAATCGTAACACGATTTTATTGGTGTTTAAAGAGAATCTATCAAAATACCGAGATCGAAATCCAAACAATAAGAAGCTGGCAAATCGATGCCTTAAATTATAAAAACCCCAAATTCTCTGGCCTGATTTAGATATCTGTTTTTCCTAAAAAACGCGGATAAACTGTCCATCATTTAAACAACCTGCCTTCAAATTGCATGTTTTTATGCTATCAAGCATCTCACTTTCCCGAAGATCAACGACGTTAATATTAAGTATTGACAATGTGGCAGAGTGGCGCTAATTTCCATATACAGACCATGGTTCCATATATGGAGAAAGCGTTGTTGATATAACAGCAGAAAGAAGCTCAAGCTCCCTTTCGATATTCAAATAGGCTGGTAGTCATGAATCCTTTATATAAGGTATTTTCAATCATTGAAACCATCGCCGCAGGGCAGGATAAGGGCGTGACTTATTCGGAAATCCTAACAGCCTTGAATTTGCCCAAGTCATCCGTGCACCGAATCCTAAAAGACCTAATCGAGTTGAGGTATTTAAACTTCAATCCGGAAACAAAAAGGTATTTCGGTAGTTTGCGGCTGGCTGCCATAGGGGCCGAGGTCATGTCGAATTTTCAATTGCGCGATCACGTTCGACCTCACCTGCTGGAGCTACACAGAGAGACAGATCATACGACCAATTTAGGTGTCCTTGATGGAATGCTGGGCTTTTTCGTTGACAAAATTGAATCCAAGGATTTCGGCATCAAATTGTTTTCCGAAATCGGCAAGACTTTTCCCTTGCACTGCACGGGATTGGGGAAGTCGCTGTTGGCCTTTTCATCTGATGATACTGTGGAGAAATTATTGGGAGCTCCGCTCGAAGCCATAACGGAAAAGACCATAACCGATCCCGAAGTGTTCAAACAGGAACTGAACTTTATTCGGGACCTGGGATTCGCCAAGGATGACGAAGAGATAACTCGAGGTATCATGTGCGTAGCCGCACCGATATTCGGTTTTAACGGAGAGATGGTTGGCGCTATCAGCCTCACCTTCCCTGCATACATCAACAACGATCGCGGTATTAAACCTGAAATTGAGGCCATAATAAAATATGCAGCATTGATATCCGGATCTCTGGGTCGCCGACAAACCGACAAGAAAGCTGCGAATGATATTGGATTCTGTTAGGTTATGCCAGCCGGTATCGACGATACCGGATGACGAACATTCGCTAAATTTGGAATGGAAGATATTGTTCCAGCAACATAATATTGAAGGACAGGAGAAGTCTTCATGAATGAAATTATAGCGCGATTCAAAGACCTGCGAGTTATTCCGGTAGTAACAATCGAAAGGGCGGAAGATGCGATGCCCTTGGCAGACACGTTGATTGAAGGTGGACTCCCTTGTGCAGAAATCACGTTCAGAACGGCAGCGGCAGTTGACGCCATGAAAATAATGTCCAAGAGAGGGGACATCTTGGTTGGAGCCGGAACCGTTTTGACCGTCGATCAGGTCAAGATAGCCTTGGACGCTGGCGCCCGGTTCATGGTTTCACCGGGATTCAATCCTAAAGTAGCAGGCTATTGTGTGGAAAACAATATCGTCTCCACTCCCGGAATCTGCACGCCTTCAGACATCGAAGCAGCCCTGGATTTCGGCCTCGATGTGCTCAAATTTTTCCCGGCCGAGGCTTTCGGCGGATTGAGCACCCTAAAAGCCATGAGTGGGCCGTATCCGACGGTTGAATTCATCCCCACCGGTGGCATCAATCCCCAAAATTTTGCAGAATACCTGCGATTCCCAAAAGTTGTTGCATGTGGGGGAACCTGGATCGCTAAATCGTCGCTCATTTCGGAAGGGAAGTTCGATGACATATTAAGGAACATCCTGGAGGCCGTGGAGATTGTGAAAAAACTCAAGATGTTCGATTCGTAACAAGAGTTGCTACGACCGCTCACACTTACATGGCCTGTGGTGGACGGTCGCTCGACAATAAATATTCCCCCATCGATGAAGAGAAGAACAACATGCGCATTCTCAATATCAAACCAACAGATGCTTGTCGCTACGATTTGGTTTCCCTGGGCGAAGTCATGTTACGTTTCGACCCAGGTGAAGGCCGCATCTATCAACGATTGGAGTGCCGTGTGCTGGGCCGATGGAAAGTTTTGCGAAGCGCCAATGCGAGAAAATCTGGAGATACTGGATCGCGTCAGCGGGAGGGATAGTTTCGCTTCCGGTCTCATTTACGGCTTGCTTACGACGGGTAATCCACAGACGGCCGTCAATTACGGCGCGGCCCATGGCGCTCTGGCCATGACCACGCCGGGGGACACCTCGATGGCGACTCTCAAAGAAATGGAGAAGATTTTAGCAGGAGGCAGCGCCCGTGTCGTTCGATGACAGGCAACTCGGACATTACTGACGTTGTTAGGGAAAACTACGGAAGTCGGTTTTATTGCGGAAAAAGAAAACATTCAACCAATCAATGCAAAAAGGAGGTTTTCAATGAGAAAGAGTCTTTTATTAGTTCTTGTGTTCGTCGCCGCTTTGAGCTTGGGAACGGTTTCAGAAGCAAAAATGACACTGAGACTGGGACATTATGCCAACGCCAAGCACACCGGCAACCAGGCCGCTATAATGTTTGCCGAGGGTGTAGCCAAGCGTACAAAAGGTGCCATCGCTGTAGAAATTTATCCGAACAACGAGTTGGGCAACCCGCCGGAGGTTTTAGAGCAGAACGTTTTGGGTGTTATCGATATGAGTCTGCCGACCCAGGGTCAACTTGCCAAGTATTCCAAAAAGTTCGGATGTGTTATGCTCCCCTTTGCATACGATGGTTATGACCATGCCTACAAAGTGTTGGATGGTCCTTTCATGAAATGGGCGGAAAAAGACCTTGAGGCTGCCGGATTGGTCTTTTTGTCAAACTGGGAATGGGGTTTTCGCAACCTGACCAACAGCGTTCGCCCCATCAACTCCCCTGATGATGTCAAAGGTCTAAAAATCCGCACCCCTCCCGAGCTTCCGAACCAGGCGGCCATGGAAGCACTGGGGGCAACCGTTCAGACCATCCAGTTTTCCGAACTGCCCATGGCGTTGAAGCAAGGCGTTGTGGACGGTCAGGAGAATCCCGTCAGTGTGATATACGCGTACAAGATCTATGAAACCCAGAAATATATGGCAATGACCGGGCACACTTACAACTCCATGGTCCATGTGATGAGCAAAAAGACATGGGACAAGCTGACCCCGAAGCAACAGCGGATCGTTAAGGAAGAAAGCAAAACAGCCGGTGATTTCATGCGCAAGACACTGCGGGATGCCGAAGCCGATCAGATCAAGAAGCTCGAAGAACTCGGCATGCAAGTTACGCGGCCGGACGTGGCGTTGTTCAAAGCCAAGATGGGGCCTGCCTACGAAAGAATGAAGGCATCTGTCGGAGCGGACAACCTCGAGTACTTTTTGAAAATCTTGAAAGAAGCGAAATAAGGTCTTGGTGATATCTAAAGCAGAAGCAAGCGCCCATCCGGTTTACCACCGACCAATGCGGATGGGTGCTGCTCCTGCAAACACGCTCCCATTAAACTGGACGGATGAAGGATGACGACCCTGGTTATCTTTGCAGCTTTGATTGGGCTTATCCTTCTCGGAGTGCCCGTATTCATCAGCATGGGGCTGACGGCCGTCGTAACATTCCTGGTGATGGGGCAGGCCGATATTCTAACGATGGTGGCGCAGCGCATGTATGCCTCGACCACCTCGTTCACTCTGCTGGCGATTCCGTTCTTCATTTTGGCCGGAAACCTGATGAACACGGGAGGAATTACAGAGCGCATCTTCCGCTTTGCCAGGGCCTTGGTCGGCCATATCTGGGGCGGCTTGGGCCAGGTCAATGTGATTGCCAGCATGATCTTTTCCGGCATGTCCGGCGCCGCGGTTGCCGATGCCATGGGGCTTGGCCAGATCGAAATGAAAGCCATGAGAGATCATGGCTATGACTGGAAATTTTCCGCCGCCATCACCGCAGCATCATCCACTATCGGACCGGTGATCCCACCCAGCATTCCTCTGGTAATTTACGGGTACCTGGCGGAAGTATCGGTTGGCAGGCTGTTTCTGGCCGGCGTGATCCCGGGAGTGCTCATGGGCCTAGCGCTTATGATCGCCGTCTATTTTGTTTCGAAACATCGTAATTATCCGCGCGATCCGCGCGCCTCCTTGAAAGAAATTATCCTAAGCGGCAAAGCCGCCACGTTGCCCTTGCTGACACCTGTGATTATCGTCGGTGGAATCCTGAGCGGTCAATTTACACCTACAGAGGCTTCGGTGATTGCCTGTTTGTACGCGCTATTTCTCGGCCTGGTAGTCTACCGAAGTATCCGCATCAAAGATTTACCGGCCATTTTCTGGGAAACGCTCACCCATACGGTGCGCATTATGTTCATTATTGCCACCGCCGGATTCTTCGCTTGGCTGTTGATACTGCATCGAATCCCCGTACAGGTAATAACCGGTCTGACCACCCTCAGTAGTAATTCCGCCTTAGTGATGCTGATCATAATCGCGGTGCTACTGATTTTCGGATGCTTTCTCGAAGGGATTGCCGTTCTGCTCATCACTATTCCGATTTTTCAGAAAATCATCGTCCATTTTTCCATTGACCCGGTGCAATTCGGCATCGTGATGACGCTGGCTTCCATGATCGGGCTGCTGACACCTCCGGTGGGAATGTGCCTTTATGCTGTATCGAGTATTACCGGGGTTTCCATAGGAGACTTGACCAGAGAAATGTGGCCCTATTTGCTCGGCATTTTTCTGGTGCTTTTGGCCGTTGCATTCATACCGCCGATTTCGCTCTGGCTTCCTAATCTTGTGATGGGCAAAGCAGGGATTTGAGGTACTGAACATGGAATATATAAAAAAGACACTCCACTTCCTGTCCGCCTTTGACCGTGTGCTGGTCTACACCCTGCGATTGATCTGCATCTGTTGTTTCAGTCTCCTGTTGCTGCTGCTGTCGGGCAATGTATTCGTACGCTATTTCCCGGTTACGGCTTTCTATTGGTTCGATGAAGTGGTGGAATGGATGTTCGCCTGGATGGTCTTTTTTGGAGCGGCCGCACTCTGGGCTCGTGACGAGCACTTCAAACTCGAATGGATCAACGAAAAAATCAAGGGGACCCTGGTCGGACATCTTGTCGCCGTGATATTGGAGCTCATCTCCCTCTTTTTTTTATTGATTTTCTTTTATCAGGCACTGCGTCTGACGATGCTGGCCAAGGATTGGACACCGGTGTTCAATGTGTCGAGGCGCTACCTTTACGTTTGTATGCCCATTTCAGGTATTATCATGGTCGGGTATTCGATACGAAATGTCTTGCGGGAAATGTTAGCTTTTAGGAAACTCAAACTGAACAAAAATGTGGGTGGTGACGTATGAGAGAGGGGCCGAGCTCTCCTTAAATTTGGGCATCCTTGATTATACCAAGGGTGTTTTCGCAGATAAAGCTACAGGAGAATTAACATGATATTGGATAAATTTAGTCTCAAAGGAAAATGCGGTCTGGTGACCGGCGCCGGTTCCGGCATCGGCAAGGGAATGGCCACCGGGTTGGCCCAAGCGCGCGCTAAAGTTGCCCTGGCCGGCCGCAATATGGAAAAGCTGGAGAACGCCGCGGCCGAAATAGCGGCGTCCGGCCTGGATGCGGTTCCTTTTCAGGTGGACATGGCCCAACCGGACAGCATCTCGCATCTGGTGGAAGCCGTTGTAAAGGA
>JAQBHK010000476.1:0-7082 GCA_032127815.1 Desulfobacterales bacterium | reverse complement strand
AATATAACATAGATACCATACTTTTCTAAACCTGACTTACCTTGCCAAACATCCAAATATCTAAGGTGGTTCCTAGGGCCTGGTCCAATGCGGTCAGGGCATTTTGGCAGGAGATAATGGCGTCGATCTCGGAATTTTGGGCGTTTAGCAGACCGTTTTGGAGCTAGCCGAAGTCCTTTGTAAGGACTGAAGGGAAGCATGCAAACAAGGTAAACCTTGATATTTCAAAGTTGTAGGATACTATTGACATTATCGAGATGCTTTCAAACCTTCGGGGGGAAGGAATTAAGCATATGGCATCGTATTATGTGGAGCTTGAAGACAGTAAGTAGACATCAAGCACCTGCACGACAGGCTTATCAAACCATTTTGGGAATAAAAGTGGATCTGGTTCCGAAGCGCAGCGTGCGCAAAGAATTGCGCGATAACATTCTCAAAGAGGCGGTGGGTATATGACAAGCTCATCCATTTTTATTTTGGTGTTGACCAGGAGGCTGTCTGGGTCACCGTGAAAGAACGCATTCCGACAATCAGGCCAATCTTTGAAAAAATTCTTCAGGATCTGGAGAAATAGAATAAGATACTACCATCAATCTCCGGGTCTATGCTTAAAATTTCATAATCTCGACAAGCAACTCATTTTCTGTCAACCGGCGGCAAAAATTTCGGGTTGGCAAGACCGTTGAACCCATTTGCGGTGTACGCCTTGCTGAATTCTTCGCTGAGCACCAAACGTTTGATTTGTTCAAGGTACTCTTCATAGCGTGAGAGGTAAAATGACAGGGGACGAGGAAAGTTACTTCCCAGAATACCGTCAATAAACATCTGGCTAATTTCACGGTGGCGCTGAAGGGTGTACTGTGAGTTTACCAGGATGTGCCGCTCATCTTCGGAAAGCGTACGTAAGAATTGCGGCAGAGCGACACGGGAACGCGGCTGATACATCCAGAAGTATAGCATATCCATGGCATGGATCATGATAATTTTTTCCAGGTCCCGGGCTTCAGCATTTGCTTTCCGATTCACATCGGATGAATGCTCAAGGATTGTAAAAGATTCCACATTCGGATAGAGCAGTTCCAGTTGGGCATAAATGTCCAAAAGCTCTCCGAATTTATTTTTGTACTCCCGCAAACGCATCCGGATAGTCTTGTACCGGTCGGCCGTTCCTTCTATGAAACCGGCGACAAAATCGGATGCAGCCTTGGATATGATCGCGGCCCACTTTTGCAGAATATCATTGACGCCCACCGTGCCGGACATGGTTAGGATGCCGCCGATACCGGCATTCAATATTAAGGCCATGGGAATTGACAGGAGGCTGCGGAAGAAGTTTCCATAAACCGCGCCTTTGGGTAACCCCCGCAAAATATTATGACTTGACAAATAGATACCGTTGGCCAGCGCTATAAATGTATACAGAAGTACCGGGCTGGTCTCCGTCGTGATGCCGAACCCCCGATCCAATATCACGGTCTTTACCACGTAATCCAGTAACGGTACGGAGAAACCGGTAAAAAGCAGAGAATCCGTGATACGCGTCCAGCTGATGTAATCATTCCAATTCAAAAGCGGTGAGCGACGAAAGCCGCCGCCTCCCAGGACAGATTGAAGAATATTGCGCAGTCCGGTAATTCCGAACCAGATAAAGGCCCCCAGATAGGCCAACACCCACCATTCCTTGGTCAGGGCAAAGGTTAGAAATGCCGGGATAAATCCGATCAGTACCTTGAGAGCATTTTTCAGATTGGAGTTCAAATAGCTCCAGTGCAATCGCCGCCGTTTTTCCGGCGATTCCGGCGGATTGAGATAGAGCCCGTTGATAATTTTCTTTTGAGCGCCGCCAAGGGTCACGATGTTGCCGGGATGGACCATACGGGTAGAGGTGGCCTGGACCTGCCAGCCTTTCCGGTGTGTAGCTCTCAACAAGTCGAAAACGGGAAGAATGGTTGCCAATCCGGATAGTAATTTGTCAAACGGTCTGCCCGCTTCATGTGGAATGTAAACCGTGTATTTGTAAGCGTTTATTCTAATGGGAATGGTTTCACGAAGATCAGTTCGACAATCCAGCACAATTTGCCGCTGCGCCCGTTTCGGCAGCGTTTCCTTGATCGCCAGCCCCATCCCGTGAATTTTGGGGGAGCGGCCCGTGGAGTCGCTACCGATCCTTGCTTTGAGGGGCTTTCCGGTGTAGTAAGACTTCAATATATCGATATCGTAGAGAATCGTGATCAACTTGTCTACTTGTCGGGTATCGGCCGAAGTTCCGGATCGTTTGAGGTCCTCAATAATCTCACGAATTATTTGCTTCAGACGAATCGAACTCCCTTCGTTGATCGCCTCCTGCAAACGGCTTATCTCAGCAATATGGGCGGTCTTGCCCGCGGCATGATCTTTAAGATTGAATATCTCGAGTCGGGTGATCATCCCTTGGCAATCGTATAAAAGCTCAAGAACATCCCCGGCTTTCAAGTTGGTTAGATTCAGCGTCACCCGGTACCCGGTATGGAGCTGAGCAAGCCGTCCCAAAATTTCAAATGGATTCAGCTGCAACAGTTCCGGGACACCCGGATCATCATCGGGCATCTCGGGATACCTGATCTCGGGGTTTTTTTCAGGCTCCAGATAACCGTCGATGACGGATTCGAGGTCCAGTGTGTTCATCGATTCGATCCATTGGGTGATGGTGTTGCGCCGTTCGGGACTTGCCGAGGGAAACTCTGCCCTCATCCGCTCGGCTTCCCCTTGCAACACCTTCAACATCCGGTCGTGAATGAATTTCGCCAGATGCAATCTCGACTTCTGCCCGATACCCACATACGCCAGAAATTCTTGTTTATCAATCGGAGGCAACTCGATTCCGTAAATCCGGTTAATCTCCGGCCGGTGGCTTTCATTAAATTTCTTTCGAAGCGCCGGGACATATTCTTGCTGATACAGCGACACCTTGCGGCCGGCCTCCATGATCTTTATGACCGTCGGTTCGGCCAGAAAGCAGAGAAATGCCTGTGCATCATTAAACCCGCGAGGAACCCATATCAGCTGCACGTATTTGTCATGGAATCGTGCGAAAAACTCAATGCCGATTCGAATGTCGATGTTTAGAATTTTGGCGGCTTCAAGAAGTTCGGACGCAAAACGCGGCTCGATAAAGTTATAGTGGACCACCCGCAGGCGTTGAATACCTTTTATCCATGCATCCATGATAAGATGGGTGGAAGACTTGCGCCCTTTTGTGTTGACATCATGTACGTGATCGTCAAATGCAATTTGATTCCAATCTTCGGGCATTTCCAAAAGATGGTAGCGCTTCAGTTGCCGCCGAATGATGCTCGGTTTCCCGGATGCCGCTGTCCGGAAGTCATGGGCCAGTTGGAGTTGCTTGCGGTAATCGCCGTGAACCCGCACCAAGTCCTTCATGATTTGCAGTAATACCCTGGCGGTATTTTTGGGCATCGGGCCTTCGGCCGGATCGATTACTTCATTACGCAACAAACGCAACGCATTGATACGATCTTCAACCCCGCCGACTTCCAGAGAACTTAACAGGTGGACAACCGCGTAGGCAATCCGCAACCCTCTGGTTTCGGTCATTTCTTTGATGCCGTGAGAGTGGAAATACGGATAGTAAAATCGGCGGGCGTACTTGGTGCTGCTTTTTCCTTGCAGCACGTCGTTGACGATTCGGATCAGTTCGTGGTCGCGCTTATCAAAAAGAAATCCAGAGATTTTATCGTTCATAACAGGACAATGATAAGAACTCGTTATATCGAGTTGGGTTTATCCAATCTTGTATCTATTTCCATTGAAGGCCGATTGACGCTTTTGATTAACGTTATTATAGCAAAAGTTATGCCATTAAGTAAATGCCTTTTGTTTTATGCGTTAACCTGTTGAAAACCAAAAGATGGAAAAGTTGTCATTTGTCTGTGGCAACTCATTTATTTCAATCATCTATATTCTTCGGTTGGTTATGGCGATGGGAGTAAAAACCGCCTCTTTTTAAAATTGTATCCATATCCATTGACTAACGAATGAATTCGAATATTTTCTACGAAACCAAAGCCCGCTGTCGTGAAAACTCTTCCTTTGAATAACCCTTCTTCACTTTGAACCAAATTTAAGCGCTTTCGAGGAGTCGGGATTATTAATCCGGCTGTTTTTTTAGCAAGTTTGATGAATTCATAAAAAGTCGTATTCATGCAGTGTTTTGTGTTTTTATTTGAAAGATATGCTGATATACGTATTGTTAAATTCGTACTCGTAAATCCTGGGAGTATCTAATGAGTCTTCATCTAACAGCCCCATCGTCCGAACGAACCGTTTGCCGCAGTCCCGCCACCGGAGAAATCCTGGGACATTCGCCTTTGACACCTGTTGCCGAGCTCGAACAGATCATTGCAACTGCCCGTGCCTCCCAAAAATCATGGTCAAAGCTGCCGGTTAAACAGCGGGTAAAACATTTGCTGCGGGTGCGGGATTATATTAGTCAAAATGCCGAGGAAATTGCGAAAGTTATTGCCCAAGATAACGGCAAGACCCGTGTGGATGCAATGTCGGCGGAAGTTTTGCCGGCCGTCATGAGCGTTGATTATTATGCCAAGAGCGCTCAAAAATTCCTCAAAGATCGGCACCTTGTGCCGGGCAATATCATGCTCGCCAACAAGATTTCCAAAATCGTCAGGGTGCCGTATGGCGTTATCGGCGTCATATCTCCCTGGAATTATCCGTTTTCCATTCCCTTTGCAGAAGTTGTGATGGGACTTCTGGCCGGTAATGCCGTTATCTTGAAAACTGCCACACAGACGCAGATGGTGGGCCTCAAATTGGAAGAATGCTTTAAGGCGGCCAAACTACCGCAAGGAATATTTGCCCATGTAAATATTCCCGGTCGCCTGGCCGGAAGTGCGTTTCTTGAAAACGGCATCGACAAACTTTTTTTCACCGGAAGTGTGGCCGTCGGCAAACTGCTGATGAGAGAAGCTGCGGACACATTGACGCCCCTGGTGCTTGAGTTGGGCGGTAACGATGCCATGCTGGTCTGTGAAGACGCGGACCTGCATCGGGCCGCCTCCGGAGCCGTCTGGGCCGGATTGTCAAATTGCGGCCAGTCCTGCGGGGGTGTTGAGCGCATCTATGTTCATGAAAAAGTTTATGAAACGTTCCTTAAATATCTGAAAATAAAAGTAGAAGCTTTACGCGTCGGCATTGATCCGAATTTTAATGTAGATCTGGGAGTCATGACCACCGAGCGCCAGGTTCAGGCAGTAAAACGTCATCTCGAAGAGGCTCTGTCAAAAGGGGCCGTGGTCTATGCCCGTTCCGCCCAACCGCGCGGAGACGGGTCCGGTCATAGCTTGCCGGCGTATGTATTGACCGATGTCCATCACGATATGCTGGTCATGCGCGAAGAGACCTTTGGACCGCTCTTGGGAGTCATGAAGGTAAAGGATATGGATGAAGCCGTTGCGCTGGCCAACGATTCCGACCTGGGATTAACCGGTTCGGTCTGGTCCGAAAACCGCAAATATGCCGAAAAACTTGGCCGCCGAATCATGGCCGGCGTGATCACCATTAATGACCATCTTGTTAGTCACGGCCTGGCCGAAACCCCCTGGGGCGGCTTCAAGACCTCCGGTATCGGCCGCACCCACGGTGCCATCGGATTTGATGAAATGACCCAACCACAAGTGATTGTTCATGATTTTCTGCCCTTTGCCAGGCAAAACATGTGGTGGCATCCCCACGGCAAGAACATATTTCAAGGTCTGTCCGGTGTTGTTGATTGTCTCTACTCAAGATCCGTTTCAAAACGCTTAAAAGGTCTGTGGCATTTGCTGAAAATTGTTCCACGCTATTTTACTACACGTTAGGTGAATGGATGACAGAGAATAATACCTACGATTTTATCATTATCGGCTCAGGTTTCGGCGGTAGTGTCAGTGCTTTGCGTCTGGCAGAAAAAGGATATACAGTAGCTGTTCTCGAAGCCGGCAAGCGCTACCGCACCGAAGATTTTCCCAAAAGCAACTGGAATATTTTCAAATATCTGTGGCTGCCGTTTTTGCGTTGTTTCGGTATTTTGCGTATCAGTCTGCTTTCCGATATGTTGATTTTGAGCGGTGCAGGCGTTGGTGGCGGCAGCCTGGGTTATGCCAACACTCTTTTGGAACCGCCGGACGCATTTTTCAAAGATCCCCAGTGGGCGTCGATGGGTGACTGGAAATCAACCCTTACCCCGTTTTACACAACCGCAAAAAAGATGCTGGGGGTCACACCCAGTAAAGAGATCTATCCGGCTGATGAGTTGCTGCGTGCAGTGGCCGAAGAGATGGGCAGAGGACACACTTTTAAACTCCAGGAGGTGGGGGTCTTTTTTGGCGAGCCGGAAAAAACCGTGCCGGATCCTTATTTTGGAGGAGAAGGACCGGATCGAACCGGATGTTGCTTCTGCGGCGGATGCATGGTAGGCTGCCGTTATAATTCTAAAAATACTCTTGATAAAAACTATCTGTATCTGGCTGAAAAGCTCGGTGTAAAAATCTTTCCCGAAACCAAGGCAACCTTGATTCGAGAGCGTCCCGGAGATGGTTACCTGATAGATACCGTACGCTCCACATCTTTATTATCCGGCGGCCGCCGGACTTTTGAGACCACCGAGCTGGTGCTGGCCGCGGGAGTTCTGGGCACGCTGCCCCTGCTATTAAAGTGCCGGGAGCAGGGGACTTTAAAGCGGCTGTCAGCGCAACTCGGTGCAAGGGTTCGCACCAACAGCGAAACACTTATGGGCGTCAGTGCCAGGAACGACGATGTGGATTATTCCAAAGGGATTGCGATTACTTCGAGTATCTATCCGGATGATGTGACCCATGTGGAACCTGTACGTTATCCTCACGGTTCTGATTTGATGAGTCTTTTGAGTACTATTTTCATCGAAGCCAGGAATCCCTTAATGCGCCGACTGAAATGGCTGGCAAACATCATTTGCCACCCGATTAATTTTTTGCAGGTGCTTTGGCCCTTTGGGTGGGCACGGCGATCAATTATTCTGCTGGTAATGCAGACGTTGGACAACAGCGTTA
>JAQBHK010000475.1:0-4014 GCA_032127815.1 Desulfobacterales bacterium | reverse complement strand
ATGAGGCCGGATATAACCCTGAGGCCCTCTAAAAGATTATAGATTACCACCTCAAGCTGTTTTCTGCCGGATTTTTTCTTTGCAAGCACCCAAGGTGCAGTGACATCGATATATTTGTTCATCCGTCCGATTAATTCCCAGACGGCCTTTAAGGCTTGATGAAAGGCAAACGACTCCATGGCTTCTTCAAAGTCGGCGATGGCCCTGATTGCATCCGCTTCCAACCCTGGCTGCAGCTCCTGTTCAACTACGGCATCAATTTCCGGAACTACTCCTGAAAAGTATTTATGAACCATTGCCAGAACTCTGCTGAATAAATTTCCGAGATCATTGGCCAGGTCCGCATTAATGCGTTGTATCAGCGCTTCTTCGGAAAAACCGGAATCGAGACCAAAGACCATTTCGCGCATTAAAAAAAACCTGAAGGCATCGAGGCCGTAAATATTTGATAATTGAAGCGGTTCGACAACATTTCCGATACTTTTTGACATTTTGCTTTGATCAACATTCCAGTATCCATGAACATTCAAATGTTTATATACAGGAATACCGGCGGCCTGGAGCATAATCGGCCAGTAAATACCATGGGGTTTCAAGATATCTTTGGCGATTAGATGCTGGGCAAAGGGCCAGAAATTTTTAAATAATTCTCCATCAGGGTATCCTAAGGCAGAAATATAGTTTAAAAGGGCGTCGAACCATACATATGTGACGTAGTTGTTATCAAAGGGTAGTGTGATCCCCCACTTGAGACGAGTTTTGGGTCTGGATATGCATAGGTCCTCTAAAGGTTCCTTTAAAAAGGACAGAACTTCATTTTTATAACGTTCAGGACGTATAAAATCTTGATTATTTTTAATATAATCGATAAGCCAATCTTGGTAGCGGCTCATTTTAAAGAAATAGTTGGATTCTTTGATAAGCTCCGGAATGGTTTCATGATCAGGGCATTTGGAGTTGACCAGCTCACGCTCGAGATAGAAACGTTCGCATCCAAAGCAGTAAAGTCCTTCATATTCGCTGAAGTAAATGTCACCTTGGTCATAAATTTTTTGCAGTATCTGTTCAACAACCGCAATATGCGATTTGTCTGTTGTGCGGATAAAATGGTTGTATTTAATGTTAAGATTGGGCCAGAGATCTTTAAAGAGCTTGCTGATTTTATTGACATAGGTTCTGGGACTAAGGTTTTCCTCTTTAGCTGCACGAACGACCTTGTCCCCATGTTCATCCGTACCGGTTAGAAAAAACGTTTCTGTTTGGCGCATGGAATGAAACCGGCAGGCAACATCGGCTACAATAGTTGTGAAAGCATGTCCAAGATGGGGCCTTGCGTTCACATAGTAAATCGGCGTTGTTATATAAAAAGGCTTAGGCATTTTTTCTCCTGTTGAATTCGTGACTTTTTACGAGATCATCAATCTTGGTTTATGATTTCATTTAATTCAATTTCAATATCCTGACCACCGTCTAATCGGATGGAGATACGGTTGCAGATGGGATTGTGGCGAATTACTTGCCCTTTTCCGTTTCTGGTTGTTACAGTTTTACCGATTTTGGGGAATTGGGTCCGGAGTGCTTGGTAGGTCTCATATTCAAAGGTCAGGCAGCACATCAGCCGACCGCACAGGCCGGAGATTTTAGTAGGATTTAATGATAGCCCCTGTTCTTTTGCCATACGAATGGAGACCGGGCCGAATTTTCCCATGAATGCCGAGCAGCAAATTTCGCGTCCACATCTTCCGATACCACCGCACATCTTGGCCTGGTTGCGGATTCCCACCTGTCGCATCTCGATCCTGACCCCCAGCTTTTTAACCAGCATTTTAACAAGTTGCCGGAAATCGACACGACCCTCTGAAGTAAAAAAGAATGTTAATTTGCTTGCATCAAAGGAGCTTTCGACGGAAAACAGATTCATTCTAAGGCCAAGCTCTTTAATGCATTCCAGGCAGTATGTGTGGGTTTGTTTTTCGGTCTCAAGATTTTTATCTCTTTGACGGAAATCTGTTTGGCTTGCCAGACGAAACACCTTTTTCAGCGGTTTGCCAGTTTGATTTTCATCAACAGCCATGGGGGGGGGCTGTCACCATTCCCAAACCGAGGCCTTGTTCGGTTTCTACAATTACAAAGTCACCTTGATGCAGTACAAATGCACCGCTTTCAAAATCATAGACTTTACCGGCGGGCTTAAATCTTATTCCGACTATTTTTTTCATATGTTTAACTCTATCGCTGATTAAACGGTTGCCAGCCGCATGACGAGGATTTCCAGCGTCAGTCTTAAATTGGCGTTTGCCCGCATATCTTTCTGCGCTGACTGGATGTTGCTTATTTTTGAAAGTAGCGAAGCTGTTGTCATGTTTTGTGATCTATTTTGAATCTTGCTCTGCAAGTCCCTGTTGATTATTTTTTCAGGACAATATTTGCAGACCACAAGGTCTCTCAAATAGGATTCAATCATTTCCAAAAATTCCGGCAGCATCTCCTTGTTTTTTGACAGTCTGGCTGCAAATGCCAGCAGTGAACCGATTGGCCTTGAAGATAAAGAGTCGATTTCATTAATCAGCCAGTTTCTCTGATGTATCCAGTCGGTTCTTTTTTGGGGCTCGACCATAGAAAGAGCTTTTGAACAACTGCCGTTGGCCATGGTCGCTATAATTTCTGCGTCGTCTGGATATAATCCCTCCTTTTCGATTAACATAGTCACAATGTTTTCTCTAGAAATCGGGCTGAATCTGATATGCTGGCAGCGTGATACAATTGTAGGAAAAAGATCAGATGAGTGCCGGGCAGTAAGTATCAAAATTGTTCGATTCGGAGGTTCCTCCAGTACCTTTAGAAGGGCGTTCCCTGCCGCAGGATTCATGGCCTGGGAATCTGATATTATTGCCACACGTAATCGGGCCTCTAAAGGTTTCATGGCAAGTGTGTGGCATAGAGCACGAATCTGACCAATTTTGATATAAGAACCGGAAGGTTCAACGATAGTGATATCCGGATGGTTACCGGATTGAATTTTCCGGCATGATTTACAGCTACCGCAAAAGTTCGTCCCAGCATGTCGATTCTGAGCCGTATGCAAACTATTCTCGTCTTCGCAAAGGTGCTCAGGCTCCGGGCCCAGGCAGTTGCACGCCATGGCAAAGGCCATTGCTGTCAACTGTTTGCCGATCCCATCTATCCCGGAAAAAAGAAGGGCGTGGGGTATGGTCCCATTTCGAAGAAGAGTAGTTAAAAGCTTTATGGGCTTTTGTTGGCCCAAGATCGACTCAAATCGAGGTATAGATTCAAACCTAGGCACACAACTAACTATCGACGCGTTCTTTCAGTTCTTTTCCCGACTTGAAAAAAGGGAGTTTTTTGGGCTTGATGACAACCTTCTCTCCGGTCTTTGGATTTCTGCCTGTATAACTTTTATAATCTTTGACGAAAAAGCTGCAAAGACCGCGAATTTCAACACGCTCTCCCCGAGACATGGCATCCGCCATATTATCAAAAAAGATTTGGATCACTTTAGCGGCTTCTGCTTTTGAGATATTCGCTTCGTTTTTCAGTGTGGAGATAAGCTCCAGCTTATTCATAAAACCTCCTTCTAACAATAACTTCTGAATGCTTATAAGAAACTTGAAATTGAGTCAATACAAAGACAATTTGTAACTAACCGAATTTATAAAGTCAACGGATATTATTATTTAAATGACAGAGTTCCATAATTTTAGCTCCCGGCTATGCTAAAAATTCAGGTAGTATTTCAACATCTTGCTCATCCACTTCCACTCCGGCGTATTGCCCAAGGGCTTCAATAATGACCACAACGCGGCCTTGACCTTTGTATCGAACAAAAGTTCCGGTTACGCCTGCAAAGGGGCCGGATACCACCAGCACCTTGTGCCCTTTTATAAAACGGGTACCGGTTAATACCGAATGATTCGTCTGGACCATAATCTGTAAAGATTCAACTGTGTCCGGAGGTACTGGAATAGGGCCGTCTTTGCTGCCGATTAAACGAAC
>JAQBHK010000474.1:0-2504 GCA_032127815.1 Desulfobacterales bacterium | reverse complement strand
GCCCCGTTAAATGCTTGCCCAATGGAATTCCACCTTGCGGACCTCCTTCGGAGGATTCCACCGGGCGGGTCTATTTAAACGGGGTCTGTGTCTGCCCAGTGGAATTTCGCTTTGCGATCCCTTGCAGGGATTCCACCGGGTAAATCTGCGTGCGTCTGCCTGCTCCGCCTACCCAATTAAATACCCCATGACCACAGCTCTCACATCGGATCCTGGCAAAGCCGTTCTTCAGAACTCCGCAGTCCAGATAGCGGCAAATGACCTGTTTGACGTAGGGTCGAAAGAACCCGTATTGCCGTTCGAACCGGTCATCATAGATCATTTCGAAGGTTTCAAAATGATCTTCCACGCACTAGTAATATGGAGAGTTCTGGGGATCGCGCTGCCTGTAAACCGGTGCCTGCATGAATATCGCCGCCTTTCTGTATGGTAACCAAAATCTTTTTCATAGCAATACCCATGCCAAATTGAATAAACGCAAAAGCCCCCTCAAAAAAACACCATATCTTGGATGATGATTATCGATAGGATACTACTTGTCTCATAAGCTGCATCCACACGTTTAATTTCAATTTAGGTGAAAAAATATCGCAATATTACTATTTTTTCTTGACAGCATATCGCAATATTGCTATATTGGCTAAAAAAAGGAGATATATTTAAAATGCCCGAAACAGAGGTCAGGATATTCGTCGAAGAGGATGGGAGCTGTCCGCTGCTTGAATGGATGGACACAATTCCCTCTAAAACTCAGAACAAGTGTATTGTTAAGATTGAGCGACTACGGGAGATGGGGCATGAGCTACGCAGACCAGAAGCGGATTATCTTCGCGATAAGATTTATGAGCTAAGAGCCGCTCTTCAGGGAATTCAGTATAGGATACTTTATTTTTTCCATGAAAAAATGGGGGTAATATCACATGGATTGACAAAGACAAGGAACGAGGTTCCGCCAGGAGAAATCGATCTGGCAGTCGAGAGGAAGGAAAAATATGAGAAAGATCCCTTAAAGCACACGCATGGAGAATGAGCGCCTTCAAAAACGAAAGGAGAGATGAGCGCCATGAAAAAGGAGAAAAGAAATAATGATGCTGTTAGCATCCTTCATCGCCGTTATATCGGAGATGATGCCGAAAGAAAGGCTTCCCTACAGGAGGAAAGAGTAAACAGTGAGGTTGCTCGGACGATCTATGAACTTCGTAATGAGGCAGGTTTAAAGCAAAAAGACCTTGCAGAACTTATAGGAACAACTCAATCTGTAATTAGCCGTCTTGAAGATGCTGATTACAAAGGGCATTCTTTGTCAATGCTAAGCAAAATAGCAAAGGCATTGAATCAAAAACTGAAAGTGACAATAACAGACAAAGGTAAAGAGAATGAAAAGATAAGGTTTGTGTTCCAAGAAGTTGCTCGTGGTCTTAGAAAACAAAAGGGGCTCGGGATAGATCAGTTTGTAAAGAAATCGGGAATTGATCGGGGAGATGTTATTGCGATGGAAAGGAATCCTGGATATAAACCTTCACCCCTTGTCATTCATAGGCTGAGTAAATTCTATGATATCCCGCAAAAAAAATTAGCATTTTTAGCTGGTGCGTTTAAAGATCTGCCTCCCGATATAGAGGCAGAAGCGTCGAGATTTGCAGCACAATCGGATTCTTTTGCAAAATTAACTGAAGAAGAACGCAAAACTCTTGATGAGTTTGTAAAATTTCTTAGGTCTGAGGATTCGGAATGATGATTGATGAGCCTACGAAAAGGGAAATTGATAAGGTAGTCACAAAGACATTGAAGGAGGCAGGAATGAAAGAGCCTCCTTTTCTTATCGGTGATCTTTTAGAACATCTTGAAATAGACAGGGAGTTTTACGATCTGGAAGATCCAAGCTTCATTAGAAGATTCGTTCATAAAGTGAAAGTAAGAGGGAAAATTCTTTCAGAAATAAGGGAAAAAATAAAATTAGAAGCGTTGTGGCTACCTTTTACAAGACGTAGGGATCGTATTTATGTCGATTCATCAATTCCCGAACCAAAAAAGAAATGGGCTACATTCCATGATACCACTCACGGTATTCTTGAATGGCATAGACCTTACTTTCTTGGAGATACAGCACAGACTTTGGACCCTGATTTCCAGGATACACTTGAAGCTGAGGCACATTATGGTGCATCCGGCCTAATGTTTGGTGGGAATGTTTTCACAAGGGACGCTTTAGACACATCTCCTGAATGGGAAAGTATAAATCAGCTTAAAAAGGAATATAAAACGTCATATGTGACAACCCTACGGCGATTTGTCCTGTTCAGCCATGATATTCCAATGGCATTAACAGTAAGCACACCTAAGTGGAAGAAAAAACCAGATGATCAAGAACATAGGTGCCGTCATTTTATCAGGTCAAACTTATTCAAGACTCAATTTGCAGTAATAACAAAAGATATAGTCCTCAAGGATGTTGATGAAAATACATATAAACGTAGGGGCGGGCCGGTAGGAGAGTTTACTTT
>JAQBHK010000473.1:0-3407 GCA_032127815.1 Desulfobacterales bacterium | reverse complement strand
CACAATGTCCGTTTTAGCATATAACGCCGCCAACATTTTCAAAGTCGTTTTACCGGCAAGATTAACAGCCCGGCCTTGCATGGCAGAAGTGATACTCTCAATCACAAGGCGATCTTTAAGGCTACCGGTAAAAATAATCTCAGAGTCATATTGCTCAATCAATCGGTCAGCCAACTGCGCGAATTTATGATACGGCCAGAGCTTTGTTCCCCATTTTGCCACCGGGTTTATTGCCACCAGTTTTCCGGCATTCTTCAGTCGTTTTTGTGATAGGAGATCGTCTACCTTTGCGCGATCATTATCGGAGACCGGCAGTTTATAGTCAATTGCATCGGAGGCAATACCCAGGGCATTTAAAAGCATCAAACCTCTCAGCAAGGCGTGATGCTCCATATCCACAGCCGGAACACGCTCGTTCAAGAAAAGATAGCTGCACTCCATGTGTTCCATGCCTTTGTCAAATCCGACCTTGCGCTTCCCTTTCGCCAGTGCGATCAGAATGCCGCTTTTAAGCAAGGCCTGAAAATCTAAAATCAGATCGTAGTGTGTATCCCTCAGCTCTTTCACAAAATGGTACGCTTCCCGGACGGCCTCGAAACGTGATGAAGTTCGCAGATTTTTTAACCAGCGCTTGCGTTTTGAAACCAGGACACGATCCAGGGCTTCATGGCCTTCGAGCAGACCTGAGGCCGCCTCTTCTACCAGCCATGTTATGCGGGCATCCGGATAATGCCTCCGGATGGCGTTCAAGGCCGGCAGGGTATGAATTACATCACCGATGGCACTCAATTTTACTATTAATATATTCACAATTTTCGGCCTGCGCTATTAGATTTCACAGTGTAATTTCAATTACTTTTTACCGCCCGCTTCGCTCAAGGCGCAAAGTTCGCAAAGAAAAAATGTTATTTCTTTTCTGCTGAGTAGGCAGAAAAGAAATGTTCTCAATCGCTTCGCGATACTTAAGGATACCAAAAGTTCGGAGATCCTTTAAAAATTCGTTTGTACGCGGCAAGGCGTGTGCTTGAGTTTATTGTTTTCCGCCATCTCAACGGAAAACAATATAAGAAATTAATCTCAGCGCTCTCGGCGACTCTGCGGTAAAAATAGACCACTCATATCGTTCAATTTTACTATTATTATTCTCGCAGCATTCCCTTTACAACGTCAAAAACCATATCAACATCAATCTGATCCATGCAGTTCAGATGGCCTTTCGGGCATTCAGGCTTCAAACATGGGCTGCATGTCATGAAAGTCTGCACCACCCTGCTTTTGGAGCCCTGCGGCCCGGTAGTGGTTGAGTTTGTGGAGCCAAAAACGGCAACCAGCGGAACGTTGAGGGCTGCCGCCACATGCATCAAACCGGAATCATTGGTAACAAAAAGGCGGCACTGCTCGATCAGCGCCATAGCCTCTTCCAAGTCGGTTTTCCCGGACAGGTCCAGCGGTGCATAATTCATCATTTGTGCTATTTCCCGGCCTAACTGTCTGTCTTCGGGACCGCCAAAAAGAAGGATACGGAAATCCGTAATTTCCCGTATTTTATCCGCCAACCGGGCAAAGCGCTCAGGATGCCACTGTTTAGCCGGTCCGAAGGTTGCGCTGGGGTTTATTCCCACTAAACCGTTTGATCTGGATAGGCCGTGTTTTTCTAAAATTTCTTTTGCCCTCTTACGCTGTTTGCTACTCACAGCAAAATATAGGGCCGGGTCAGCATCCTTTAGTCCTATCTCGCGGAGAATATTTAGATAGTACCTGGTTTGATGGACTTTTTTAAATTCCGGCTTGCAGGTAACGGAATGGGTCAAAAGAAGGCTTCTGGCATCGGTATTGTAGCCGATTCTGAGAGGAATACCTGCCAGAAATGTAATTAGTGCTGCTTCAAAGGCATTTTGCAGCAGAATCGCTGCATCAAACCGATATTGCCTTAGCTCTTTTGCAAGTCGCAATTTACCCCAAAAACCTTTGTGTCTTTCAGTCCCATCGTAAATTAAGACCTCATCAACATGGGTGCTGTTGTCAAAAATCGGTGCCACCCAGGGCTTTGCCAAAATACTAATGTGAGCCTGGGGAAAGTTATCCCGAATTGAACGCACAGCCGGCGTGGTCATGATCGCATCTCCGATCCAGTTCGTGGAACGAATCAAAAGCCGCTTAATATTTTCAGGTTTTATTGGTTTTAGGTCCATTTTTTTGATAGAATTCGTGTTCTATTTTTCAGGTTCTCTGGGCCATGGCTGATAAGATTTGGTCTTCCAGCGTTGATGCAGCCAGAACCATTGATCCGGATACCAGCGCAAAAAAGATTCGATGACTTTATTGTACTGCCGGGTATTATCTTCCAAATCCCTGGTTTTGTCCCCGGTTTGTTGCAGCGGAATTTGCGGTAAAAACTTGGCTGTAAAACCTTCTTTTTCGCGAACCATAAAACCCGGAATCACCGGTGCCTGGGTTTTTAAGGCTAACATCGCCAAACCACTGTTGGTACAAGCCCTATGTCCCATAAAGTCCACAAAAACACCTTCATACCAGTCGACATTCTGATCCATCAGCAGTACAACCAGTTCACCACGATCTAAGCTTCTTAGAATCGCGCGCAGGCTGCGTTTTAGGGGAATCACTCTAGCCCCGAACCGGGTTCTTAAGTTAATAAAAAACCTGTCGAAGGGTTTAAAATCAAGCGGGCGATATAAAACAGTCAAAGGGTAAGCGAGCATGGCACCAACAACCGACAGAAGTTCCCAATTCCCAAAATGGGCCGTAAGCACCAACACTCCTTTACCCTGCTCATAGGCCTTTTCTATATTAGACCGGCCTTCAATCTTAAAATATTTCATCAACTGCTGTTCGTGCATGCCAAGGGACCAACCAATATCTAATACAAGCTGAAATGAATTCACGAAAACCTGTTTGCCCAGCTTTCTGATCTCATGTTGATTCTTTTCGTGACCAAAGGCGCGGTTCAAATTATCCAATACGATGCTTTGGTGCTTTCTATCGAACAAAAACAAGAAACGGCCCAAAAAATCACCAAACCTGAAGGACCTCTTTCGGGGTATAAATCCTATAACCCTGAACAATATCTCGATTAATTTGTAAGCAATCTTTTCTAATTTCAACATAACCCAGCTTTATCACGGTACTCTTATCTTCATAATAAACATAAATCCAACCCGGACGATCCCAAACCAAATTGACAATTGAATATTGAAAATTGATGGAATGCCTTCAATCGTCAATCGTCAATCGAAAATCTTCAATTTTTTCCCTTCTCCCACGCTTTGGCATGCTTTAAAAACACATACCAGGAGGAATTCATGGCGATAATTAATCCCGGAATCCCGTCAAGAAGACCTAATTTCCAAACATAGCATTCCAAAAATTTACCGAGCGCATGTGCCACA
>JAQBHK010000472.1:0-12040 GCA_032127815.1 Desulfobacterales bacterium | reverse complement strand
TTTTGTGCCAGCAGCGAATTTCTTCCACAACCAGCTCGGGTCGGCGCACCATTCTTTTCGAACTTAAAAAATGCGATGCGCAGTATTTGCAGGCAAACGGGCAGCCCCTGGAGGTTAACAGCGGAATGTAGTTGATTTTGCCTGCAAGCTCGAAGGCCGGATAGGGATAGGTGTCCAGGTCCTCGGGATCAAAGGCCGGGTGTACGTTAAAGCCGGTATAATCACCGGCAAGCTTGAGAATGTATGCTTCGGCCGGTCCCGTGAGAATGTGGTCGGCACCTGAATTTTTTTCTGCATGCTCCCGGCAGAGACTGGCATAGATGCCTCCCAGGACAACCGGCACCGCCGGCCAAACTTCTTTCAACATTTTTATGGTTTCCCGGACACCCGGATACCAGTATGTCATCAGAGACGTCATCAGAACCAGATCGGGCGGTGGCGCCAGGGCCATAAGATCACGGCGGAGCCATTCCGGCTTGATGCCGTATCTGGAAAAATTGCGCGGTACGTCCTCTAGTCCTTTCGGCTTTGGAATCCTGGTTTTAAGGTAAGGTCCCCGGCCATGCCTGGCAAAGGGATCGGTTGGCAGCGCCTGGGGATGAAAACGGTCCAGGCAGTCCAAATAAGTAACATCAAAGCCATGCTTTTTTAAAATTGCAGCCAGATACAGAAGTCCTAAGGGCTTGGCCCAGAAATCGAAGGCTGCAAAATCGTGTATCCAGGGATTTACCAGCAGGATATGGGGCGTGTCGCGTTTCACAGGGATAGATATGGTCCGCGTGGCTTTTGCCTAATGAGTAATTACCAAGCGCTTCAATTACTTTTCGGGAAACAACTTCCTGATGTCCTCTTCCGTTGCCTTGCAGACGCCTCGTTCCGTGATAAAGCCGGTGACGAGTCTGGCAGGCGTGACATCAAAAGCAAAATCGGCCGCCGGGCTATCGGCCGGAGGGACCAGAACACTGATTGTGGCTCCCTGGCTCAGGCCCTGTACATACCGCACTTCATCAGGATCGCGTTCTTCAATGGGGATTTGCCTGATACCGTCTCTTAAGTGCCAGTCGAAGGTGCTGGGGGGCAGGGCCACATAGAAGGGTATGTTGTTATCCCTGGCTGCCAGAGCTTTTAGATAGGTTCCGATTTTATTGGCCACATCCCCGGTGTAGGTGGTCCGGTCGGTGCCTACAATGACCATGTCCACCATGCCGTGCTGCATTAAATGGCCGCCGGCATTGTCGGTGATGACCGTGTGTTTGATACCGTGTTTGCCAAGCTCCCAGGCCGTCAGGCGTGCACCCTGGTTGAGGGGCCTGGTTTCATCCACCCATACATGCACGTCCAACCCGTTATCAAAGGCGGTATAGATCGGGGCCGTGGCCGTGCCGTATTCGATACAGGCCAGCCAGCCGGCATTGCAATGGGTCAGCAGGTTGACAGTGCCGTTGCCTTTTTTGCGGTAAATCTCTTCAATCAGAGGCAGTCCGTGCCGGCCGATATTGCGGCAGTTTTCCGCTTCCGCTTCGGCAATGGCATCCGCTTCGCGCCGGGCTGTTTCCAACCTTTGGGCATCATTTGCTATCTTTAGAACAGCCGATAATACCTTGTCCGCGGCCCAGGCCAGATTTACGGCCGTGGGTCTGGCCGCTTTCAATCGCCGGCACTCTTTTATCAAATAATCGGCCTTAACGTAGTTGTCGGGAGCATTGAGGGCCGCCAGATAGACGCCGTAAGCGGCGGTCACGCCAATCAGTGGTGCGCCCCGGACGTACATCTCTTTAATGGCCGTAATGATATCGTCGACGGTTGCAAGATCCGCAACAATAAATTCATGGGGGAGGCGCCGCTGGTCAATAACCTTTACCGTTTTTAGATCTTCATCCAGCCAGATAGGCCGAATATCTTTACCGTCTACTTTCATAATTCAAATTGTATTTGTTTATCACTATCGGCCTGCTTGAATTCTTGTAAAACATCAAGGCCATAAGCTTGGGGTTGGTTTATGTCAATCCATTGGTAAAAGAGATCTCGATTAATGCCTAAATATCGGCAGATTTCATCAATAGACAACGGGAATGCATTCGTCATTTTGTCACTCGGCAATTGTGTTAAGAGCTCAATGTATTTAGTCTTGCAAAGCCTGCTTTTCCGGACACGGGTTCTTGGCTCCTTAAATACATAGGACAACATATCTTGTATGTCAAACGAAATGTAGCTCAATATATAGTAGATAAACTAATCTTGATAAACTCGTAAAAAGTCAACATTCGATGGCAAAGTAAAAGAATCCAATTTGTGAAGCCGTCAACCTTGAAGCGTCTTGGAGGCCGGGAATACATTTTTTGCATATTTCCGGCGATGATGTTCTGACGAAAAAAGCACCCCGGAATCTTAGCAACCTGATGGGAAGAATGGAATACGGCAAGATGATGGCCGGGTTTGTTGCTGCAATGACCACAAAAACAGGTAAAATTGGATACCTCGGTCCTCTGGTAAACGAAGAAACCAGGCGGCTGGTGGCAGCATGTTATCTGGGCGCAAAATATGCCTGGGAAAAGGTTCTTAAAAAAGACCCGGCAAAGTTAAAGTTTCAGGTAACCTGGATCGGTTTCTGGTTTAACATACCCGGTGTGACCGCCGACCCCACCCAGGTTACCCAGAACTTTTTAAAGGACCTCTTTACTATCAGGACGGCAGTCTGTTTCTTAAAAACGGTGAAGTTGCTACCGATAAACAGGTCTGGTACATGGAACAGCTATTACAGGGGATGACGGGACAGAGCGGCGCTAAATAAAGAGACCTTGAAACTGGATATTATCTCCTAGGTTGAGCGGTTCAACGTTCAGGTTCCGGGTTGATGAGCACTAACAGTCTCAATTCTAATAAAAAAGAGTCACGCCTCAATAGAGGCGGAAAGCCATTCTCACCCAATGGGTGCAAGAGACCAAATCTGACATAGAGTTGTAACGTTAAGTAATGTCAACATGTTGTAACCTTTGAACCTAGAACCCTGAAACTAGAACCGATCGGTTTAGGTATCTAAAATGTGGATAGAGCTTCGGGACATCCACAAACATTATGGCGCAATAAAGGCTAACAACGGAGTAAATCTTTCTATTGCACCGGGCACTATCCATGGCATTCTGGGCGAGAATGGCGCCGGCAAGAGTACATTAATGAAAATTCTGGCAGGTTACAGCCAGAAAACCAGCGGCACTGTTCTTGTGGATGAGCGCCCGGCACATTACAAAACTCCTGCCCAGGCTGCCGTACTGGGTATCGGCATGCTCGATCAAGATCCTCTCGATTTCCCCCTTCTATCGGTTCTGGACAACTTCATGCTGGGGCAAACTACCGGCATCGTCAATAAGAAAAAAACGTTTAGAAAGACGTTAAAAGAGTCTACGGATTTTTATAACTTTCCTTTGCATCCTGCCGCCCGCCCCGGCACTGCTGCTGTTGGTAAATCCCACAAGAGGGTTAGATATGGAATCTGTTCACTCGGTTTGGCAGCACCTGCATCAATATTGTGAGCGCAAGCCGAGGATGCCCCAGGTCCAAGACGTCACACAAGGGTGAAGCCGTCCCGCTGAAAGATTGAGGTGCCACCGTGTTTTTGTCTATCTGGGCGACATTCTCAACGCATCTCTAACAGCGATTCCTATCCTTTCAATAGTATAAGGCTTTTTTATGTATTGCCCGGCACCGAGTTTTTGAGCCTCCTTGACCCGGTCTGTTTCAGAAAACCCGCTTGCAATGATAGCCTTTTGCCCTGGATGGATCTCAAGAATTTTTTTGTAGGTGTCAAGGCCGTCAATTCCAAAGTCCATGATCATATCTAATAATAATAAATCTGCGGAATGGTTTTTCATGTATTCAACGGCGCCTTCACCACTTGAAGCCGTTGTGACAAAATAGTTCAGTTTTCTCAACAACATAGAGGCTATTTCCCTCTGTTCTTTCACATCGTCCACAATTAAAATTGAGTCTCCCCGGCCCATGTAATCCTCAACGGCCAACAATAATCTTTCCTGGGCCATATCTTTTCTGGTAACCGGAAAATAAAGGTCAAATCTCGCCCCCTGGCCTTCAGTGCTTTGAACATCGATATATCCATCATGGTCTTTCACGGTTCCCCACACTACCGCCATGCCTAACCCTGTGCCGCTTCTGCCCATTACCTTTTTGGTATAGAAAGGCTCAAAAATTCTTCCCAAATCCTTGGTACAGATGCCTATTCCATTATCAGTTACGCTCAATACCACATAGTCACCTTCTTGCACATCGTCATAGCCCCTTACCGGCCTGTCGATATATTGATTCTTTATGGACAGGACAACCTTGCCTCCGTCAGATAAGGCTTCAGCTGCATTGTTGACTAGATTCATAACGGTTTTTGATAAATGAACCGGAGAAGCCATGATATTCAATAAGTCTGGTGCATAACCAGTTTCAAATTGAACATCGGGATGAAATTCTTTCAATTTCTCAAATTCAGGAGATTTAAAGTAATCGGCGGCGATCTCTTTTAAGTTGGCGACTTCGGTGACGGCAACTCCTCTTCTGGCCAGAGTCAACAAATCCTGCACAATGGCTGCGGCTTTTTTACCTGAGTTTTGTATGGTCAACAGGGGACCTTTTAGGGGGCTGTCTTCGGGAATATCCATCAACAACAGCTCCGGATAGCTGACAACGCCGCTTAAAATATTGTTGAGATCATGGGCCACTCCTCCTGCCAAGGTGCCGACCACCTCCATTTTTTCAGCCCGCTGGAGTTGGGCTTGGAGTTTCATTGTCTCCTGCTCGGCCCGCTTGTTTGCGGTAATGTCTTTGTTGACGCCGCGGTAGCCTAAAAATTCACCGTTTTCATCCAGTATGGGTACACCATTTGTTAAAAGACAGACCCTCTTTCCATTCTTGGCAAGGTTCCAGTTTTCCATATCAACAATCGGCTTCTTTTTAGAGGCTGTCTTCTTGAATATCTTCTCTGTCCGTTCGGCCTCGTCTGCGAGCATGGTTTCGAAGGGGGTTTTTCCGATTAACTCCTCAGGGTGATATCCAAGAATCTCTTTCACCGGCGGAGATGCAAATGTGTATTTGCCATTACGGTCGACTTCCCAGATCCAATCGGCCAGACCGTATGAGATGTCCCTGAAACGCTCCTCGCTTTTCCGAACCTCCTTCTCGGCACGCTTGCGTTCAATGATTTCTTGCTGAAGTTTTTCATTTGTTATCTTCAATTTGGCGGTACGCTCTTCCACCAGCTCTTCAAGGTGTTCGCGGTGTTTTTTCAATTCCTCCTCCGCCAGCTTGCGCTGGGCAATTTGCTCATTGCGCTCTTTCACCTTATCTTCCAACTCATTGGCATGGAGGGTCAGAAGGGCCTCCCTTTCCTTATAATAATCGATCTTCTTTCTGAGTTCTTTGGGGGTAACTTTGAGATTGAATAGAATTTCGCCATAGACTTCCGAAAGCTCCCCGGATTCCCTGGCGGTAAAAATCGTTCCCTCTCTCATGGCCTCATGGGCTGCTGCTGCTCCGATGGAACCGGCCAAGCGCTTTTCGACTCTGCTGTGGAGTTCAGCCAACTCGCTGATGGAAATAGGGCTTTCACCTTCGATGCCAACCGCACGAAGGCACTCACTGGCAACTGCCTCAGCCTTTGCAAAGGAAAAGTACTGTTGCAGCAGGGTCTCTATCTCCTTTCTTTTTGCCGGCAAATCTATGTAGGCTTCTCCATGCAGCAGCGGCTTTAAAACAGATCCGGCGGCCAGTACGCCTACGAATTCTTCTGCCAGGCTTTGCTCATCTTTGCTTTGCTTAAAATAGAGCGAACCGAGTACATAAAGACCAAGATTGAAAAGCATTGTCCAAAAAACAGCGTGACTTAGCGGATCAAGCCCCACCAGTCCGAACAGCTGTTCGGGTTTCAAAAACGTTATCCCCCAGGGTCCGGCCTCAAGCAGGCTGATCGATATCCAGCCGCTCCTGACAAAAGACGGGAGCAACAGGGTGTAAAACCAGACCAAAAAACCGGCACTCAGACCCAAAAGAGCACCGGCTTTGTTTCCCCGATCCCAAAAAATTCCTCCTAAAATGACCGGGGCAAACTGCAGCACGGAAGCAAAGGAGATCATCCCGATGTTGACCAGCATATAGGACTCGCCGATCTGTTGTTCAAACCAGTAGCCGAGAAGAAGGACAGCTGCCACGGCGACCCACCTGCTCTTCAAAAGGTGTCTGCGCAAAAAAGACAAGCACCGGACCCATCTCACCAGCGGCAGCATGAGATGGTTGGTAACCATGGTCGACAGGGTCATCGAGCTGATCATAATCATCCCTGTGGCCGCAGAGAACCCACCGATAAAGACCAGCATGGCCAGCCACGGTTTGCCGTAATAAAGGGGTAGTGCGAGGACGAAGGTATCGGCTCCCTGTGCCGGATGGCCTTTCAACAAACCGCCCAGGGCAATGGGAAATACAAAGATATTTATCAAGAACATGTAGAGAGGGAAGAGCCACATGGCGGTCCGGATATGCTTCTCATCCGAGTTTTCCACCACGGCTACATGGAACTGTCGCGGTAGAAACATTACGGCGGACATGGCCAGGATCGTGTAAGTGGTCCACATGAGATAGGAGGGAGCTTCAGGCCCGCCAATGCTGAGCAATTTTCGAAAAGGGCTTGCGGACAAGCGTTGGAAAATATCTGTGAACCCGTCGTACATAAAGTAGGTGACAAAGATTCCTGCCGCCATAAAAGCTATCAGCTTGACCAGGCATTCCGCAGCCAGCGCCGTGATCATGCCCTGGTGACGCTCGGTGGAGTCCAGCCGTCTTACACCGAAAATTATGGTGAAGACAATCATCAATCCGACAACGATGAAATCCACATGGCATTCAACCCAGGAGGTGGCTGGGCCGCTGTGGGCAGTAATGATAGCGAAGGTGGAAAAAACAGCCTTTAACTGCAGCGCGATATACGGCGTGATGCCTACAAGGGCAACCACCGTTGCGATTGCGGCAAGGGCCTGGGATTTATCATAACGCGCCGAGATAAAATCGGCGATACTGGTAATATGGTGTCGGGTTTTTATCCGCACCATTTTGCGCAGCACCGTTCCCCAGAGAATAATAGCAAGCGTAGGTCCCAGATAGATCGTAAGGAACAGCATCCCGGAGGTGGCAGCCTTGCCGACGCTGCCGTAGTAGGTCCATGACGTGCAATAAACCGCCAGCGAAATAGAATAGACAAAAGCGTTATTGGCCGGACTTTTGCCTTGGCCGGCTTTCCGCTCCACCCATAGGGCGATTAAAAACAGACAACCGATATAAAGAAGAAAAATCGTGATGACGGTCAAAGGATCAAACATTGATATCCTCTCCGGCCCCCTGGTGTTTGATTTCGTCAGAGCCGGTTACATCGAGGCTTCGGGCTATGAGAAACAACCCTAAAATGATAAGGCCCCAGACCATAAAAAGATAAATGAAGATGGTTTCATTGTGCTTTTGCTCCACGATGAGCAGGAGCGGCCAACCAAATAAGACGCAACAGAAACAGAACAACAGCACTTGAAACTCCGGCAGTCGTAATGTGGCTCTAAACCTTTCCATAATACTTCCTCTTTTTGCCGCCGGCATTCAACGGCCTCTGCAAAAATTGCAATTAAAATTATATGCATGATTCATGCCAGAAAATACGAGGATGCATCCGGCATTAAATTACAATAAAATCAGATTTTTAATGGGTTTTTTTGAAGTGTGCAAAAGCGCTGTGACATCGGGCCGCAGTCAAAACTTTGACACCTGAAAGTTTTTAGAGCAAAGCTCTGGTGCGGCTTCATATTTGACAATAGGTTTTTCGTATAATATAGACCCCAATGACGATAACCTCGATTTGTTTACGCGCAGTGAGGTTTAATGATCGTAAAGCATAATTGGCGGAGAAATAATAATGGTAAAAATAGGGATTATCGGAGGCTCCGGGCTGGACGACCCGGATATTTTAGACAACGCAGAGATCATACATGCAGAGACTCCTTATGGGAAGCCGTCCTCAACATTATCCGTCGGCCGGATTAACGGCGTTGATGTTGTGCTGATTGCCAGGCACGGAGAAAAACACCAGTTTAGTCCGACCCAGGTCAACTACAGAGCCAATATCCACGCCTTGAAAAATCAGCAGGTGACGCATGTGATTGCCACAACTGCCTGCGGCAGCCTTAAAGCAGAGATAGACAGAGGGCACTTTGTGATTGTTGATCAGTTCATTGATTTTACAAAACACAGAAATATAACATTTCACGATTCATTTGAAAACGGGGCTGTGCATACGCCCATGGCTGAGCCCTTTGACAGTGGGTTGCGCCAGACGCTTTATGCCGCCGCAAAAGAACTGGGCTATGCAACCCACAATGGCGGCACAGTGATAACTATCGAGGGGCCGCGGTTTTCAACCAAGGCAGAGTCCAAGATGTTCAGGATGTGGGGAGGAGATGTCATCAATATGTCGGTTGCCCCTGAGGCCATTCTGGCAAATGAAGCCGGAATACCGTACGCTGCTGTGGCCATGTCAACCGATTACGACTGCTGGAAGGAAGATGAACAGCCGGTTACCTGGGAAGAAATTTTAGAAGTATTTCACCAAAATGCTGATCGAGTTAAAAAGCTGCTGATTAAAGCTGTTTCAAATCTTGGCTAGTTTCTATCCATAACTATTTTTGAACTGCACAGCGAACGCATTCTTCGTCCTGTCAGGGCGGGACTGCAGAGAGCTTCAAATACGAATTTTAAGTATTAAGCGAGGAGATTGATATGGATCTAAAAGAGAAGATCAGGACCGTACCGCACTGGCCGATTGAAGGAGTAATGTTCAGGGATATTACAACGCTTTTGGAAGACCCCGAAGCGTTTAGAAAAACCTGTGACATGCTTTATGAACGTTACCGGGACATCAAGATTGACAAGATAGTTGCCATTGATGCCAGGGGGTTTATTTTCGGCGCTGTGCTGGCCTATAAGCTTAATGTAGGATTCGTTCCCGTGAGAAAAGCGGGGAAATTGCCTTATAAAACAATCAGCGAGTCCTATACCCTTGAATACGGTGAGAATGTTGTCGAGATGCATATAGATGCAATTAAAAAGGGAGAGAAAGTTCTTATTGTGGATGATCTGATAGCCACAGGCGGTACTATATCGGCAGCAACAAAGCTGGTTGAAAAACTGGGAGGCGAAATCGTTGAATGTGTATTTATCGTCGAGCTGCCCGACCTGAAAGGGAGGGAAAAGATAAAAAATTATAAGATGTTTACGTTAATCGAGTTCGAAGGGGAATAGCGCCTGAAATTAAGGCAATCTCTATTGAAGATAAAAAGGGCATTCCTTGTATAATCGCAAGGAACGCCCTTTTTTAACTTACAAATGGCAAGCTATGCCACAGTGACATTTGTCGCCGCAGGACCTTTTTGACCCTGCTCGATGTCAAAGGTAACGCGGTCGCCTTCATCGAGAGTCTTGAAACCGGCAGCATTGATCCCTGAATGATGCACAAATACATCCGGACCGTCTTCTTGCTCAATAAAGCCATAACCTTTGCTTGCATTAAACCACTTTACAATTCCATTAGCCATAGTAACATTCTCCTTTACAAAAAGTTCTCATAGTCCCAAACTGGAGGTTGTCACTTTGACAAATGGAGCTTGCCTTCAGAACGAAACCGCCCGCCAATTAAGAACGGGTCTTTATTGATTAGTGCAATAATAATATGTTGTTGAAAAATGTCAAGCTAATTATACGGATTTTTAAAGGGGTATTTCGAAATTTTCACCGCAGTCCCCGACCGGTGGCACCACTCTTTTGCTCAGACAATTTTTTGGCCTAAAGGAAACCATCCGGTAGCTGACTAGTGTCCATCCATGCATCCAAAATGGACACTAACTATAACCTGAACCACTCACGTCGTTTTAATGACCGCAGCGATATCGGCCATCTTTTTAAGAACATCTTCCAACTCTATCTTCACCAGCTTCCGATTCCTTAAAAGGACCTTTCCATTCACAATGACATCTCGTACGTCTGAACCCAGGGCAGCATAGACAATCTGGGATGCGGGATTGTAAAGGGGCACAAGGTGGGGCTTGAAGGTGTCGATAATGATGATATCGGCCTGTTTGCCGACTTCCAAAGAGCCGATATCTTTTCCAAGGCCGATGGCTCGCGCACTGCCGATCGTCGCCATTTTCAGGACGGTTTTGGCATCCATGACTGTTGGATCGAGAAGATTTACCTTATGCAGCTTTGCGGCTGTATCCATTTCCCGGAAAAGGTCTAAATCGTTGTTGCTGGCACATCCGTCGGTGCCCAGACCTACCGTTATGCCGGCGGCTAAAAGTTTTGGTACCGGCGCAATGCCGGAAGCAAGCTTCATATTGCTTTCGGGATTATGGGCAACGGGTGTCTGCCGTTTGGCGATGAGTTCAATGTCTTCGTTACCCAGCCAGACGGCATGAACCAGCAATGTGTTGCGGTCGAGGATGCCGATGTTGTCCAGATACTTCACCGGCGTTGCCTGCCGTTGCGATTGAATCTGGTTGTATTCGGATTTGGTTTCAGCAACATGAATCTGGAAAAGCACATTTGCGGCGACAGCAGCATCCTTGGCCTTTTTTAAAGTTGCTTCAGAACAGGTATAGGGAGAATGGCAGAATATCGAAGGTATGATTAGCTCAGATGCCCCCTGCCATTTTTCAACAAACCTTAAGGCGTGGTTAATATTTTCCGCCGGGTTAGGGACCCCCGGGGCCGGGAAATCGATTACACCCTGGCCCAGCACTGCCCGCAAACCGGTTTCGCTGACCGCCGTGGCGACGTCATCTTCATAAAAATATCCGTCACAGCAGGTCGTTGTTCCGGAAAGTATCATCTCCGCACAGGCTGTAAGCGTACCCAGACGGACGGTTTCAGGCCTTATATGTTTTTCTTCGGCCGGAAAGATGTATTCATTCAGCCATTTGGTAAGGGGAAGATCATCGGCCAGCCCCCTGAACAGCGTCATGGGAAGATGGGTATGAGCATTGACCAGGCCGGGCATAATTATTCCACCCCCAGCGTCAATCGTCTCTATGGCCTCGGGAAGAGGCCGACCTCCGGATCCGGCTTCAATCCGGTTTAGTTTTCCATCTTTGACACCGACAAGACCATCGTCCATGATGTCAAAATCAGGATTTACTGTAACGATAATGCCGTTGTGTATAACGATATCAAATTTCATACTGTTGCCCAAAACGCTTGGACTGCAACAGCGCACAGTAATGCTTCACTGCATTTAGTCTCGCTGGCAGCGGGGACAGGGAGCGGCAATAATGTCTTTAAGGATAACGATTCTGTTGAGTTTGACTCAATTGGGGTTTTAATGTCAAGAAAAGTTGGCGGATAATGGCGCTAAGGGTAAAAAGCAGGAATGCTGCCCATCTCGGTTCTTAGAGTTTTGTGGCTAAAATCACAAATTCCAAGCACCAAATCACAAATAAATCACAAATTCCAATATTCAATCGTTCGACCTAGAGGCCCTCGACAGGTGACCAAAACCTTCCAGGACGAGACATTGTTTGATATTTGGAATTTAATTTACTCATTTGAGATAGGTGCACCCCCATGGGGTGAAATCAAAGCCTGGTACTTTGGGCTAGGTTTTTTACGTATGCCCTTGGTCATTGAACGCGATCTGCATTTTGAGACAGCTTCTAACCATCCTTTTTTTGTACTGCAGCAATGGCCTTTTTCGTGTCCGTGGCATTCCTTGGCGTTGCTGGCACAACCATCTGTTTTATCTGTTGATTTATCAGGGTTTTCACATTTGCATTTACTCATTATTGACACCTTTTTAATTGGAGATTACAATATTTCCGTTGTTGAATGTTATATCAACTTGGCTGGTAAACAAATCCATTACGGATTCATACTCAACCGGTAGAGAGTATAGCAGTATTTTTTCCAGTAAGGGCGCAGTGAAGCCGAACACCACGGCCATAATGCATTCATCATA
>JAQBHK010000471.1:0-2819 GCA_032127815.1 Desulfobacterales bacterium | reverse complement strand
GAATTTATTGAACATAATACCCACCAAAATCAACGTAGTTACTGTTGAAAAACTCTTGAGCTTCTTCAACAGAATCGAATAATATCCAGTCTCTCTTAATGGTTTGACCGGCCTGTTTTCGTATTCTTTCGATCGTTGTATTTCCGTGGTACTCGTAACAGTCCTGATAATTAGTGTAAAATTCATATCTTGTCATTGTTTTAGCCCTCCTCAAAATTTATTAATTATTGAGATACGTATTGACCCTATCTGCCACGCACTCAAAAACGTTGTTGCATTTATTTGCACATGGTGTTTATTAAAGCGTGCTAAAGTTTATTAAAATGAACTGCAATGGCAAAAAAAAATTACCTGAATTCTCTGCAAATCCAGATTACCTTCCCAATAATGCGAACACTATCTATTTCACCGGCCTGCAGATAAATGGGAGAGTAATCCTTGTTGTCACTAAGCAGAACAAGCTTATTGGGATGTTTTTCCAGTCTTTTGACCATTATCGTGTCATCAACGCCCACAGCGTAGACAGCTCCTGCCAGGATGTCTTTCTGAGACTCATCTATGAGAATGGTGTCTCCATCTTTTAACTCAGGTTCCATGCTGTTACCGAAGATGTCCATTAATACCATATTTTTTTTGTTGCCCTTGGTTGTTAACCAATCATTGCGGAAGGCATAGTAGCCTTCAATCTCCGATCCGACTTCAAAAGAACCTCCGCCCGCACTAAGACGGGCTCTAACCTTCGGTATATTCCGGAACATGGAATCATCGGGGGTCGATTTTTTTAGAAATGTCGGTCCGGATCCTGATTCAACCCATTCAGGACTTAAACCAAATGTTTTATATAGCTTAAGTATCCATTTATCAGGAATGGAATCCTTTTTTCTGGCTTGGGTAATTGCCGATCGATTTATGTTCAGGGCGGACGCCAGTTCGGTTTGCGATGTCATCCCGGTTGCTTCAAAAATCCTTTTTAGAAAGGAATCGAATTGAGAAGAGGTCATGGTTATCACCTGATTAATGTGAGGTTTTAAATATGTTTAGATAAATAAACATAAAATTATATAAATTGCAACACTTTTTTTAGAAAAATGAAAAAAAACTGTTTTGAACGATTTCACTTATCCTCAGGTTCTAATCTTTTTTCACTTTAAAAAAATGAGTCTGCCCGTTTATTTCCACAAACTCGATATGTTCGAGTTTTTGCATGCCGGCTTTTAAATCTATTGCTACGATCGCTTCACTTGCAGTGGTCGGCCAGGTCTTTGCTCCGAATTTGCGGCGATAATAGCGCGCCCGATCTCCGGTCGGCTTGACCGTGAACACAGGCAC
Organism: Desulfobacterales bacterium; assembly: GCA_032127815.1. Taxonomy (GTDB): domain Bacteria; phylum Desulfobacterota; class Desulfobacteria; order Desulfobacterales; family UBA11574; genus Desulfatibia_A. The sequence continues at coordinate 1,490 of JAQBHK010000471.1, read as the reverse complement.
GCCACGCTCAAATGCGGTTGTCATGGCTACGGCCATCAGAATTTCATCCAGATTCCAGATCCCTTTTGCGCCTTTGTTGCGGTATGGTTTTTTTACATATAAACCGACATCATGGCCGGATCTCAGATTTTCAAACGGAAGAACAATCTGGCCGAATGCTTGCCGCATCTGAGCAGTAAAGGGCAGACCGATAAGCGGAGAGCCGAAAACGTGGGCGAGGATTACATCTCTTTGCATGTCAAAATCGAGATAGGCAACATGCAGGCGGGCATTAAGATCAAACACATCGATCATACAGCATCCCCGTATGGTAATCAGCAATTTTGCGGCCGTTTGATAAATCGCAAATCCCTCAGCCATCAAATTACGATAATTTAGGATGTACCATTTCATTTAAAAGTAATAAATGCATACGGTTTTTGGTATTTAGTATGCCAAGTGTCAAAGAAAATACTACACGCAGCAGATAGGATTTTCTACGACGCCATCAAATTTCTCAAGGTACTAAGATTGACCGTATCATAATCTTTGCCGCCGTGCTGCTTAGGGGTTTCAATAATCTTGGGTATATCCTGAAATCTATGATCGTTCATCAACAGTTCAAACGCTTTCAAACCGATACATCCTTGTCCGATGTGTTCGTGCCGGTCCACCCTGGACCCGAGCTTTTTTTTGGAATCGTTTAAATGGATCAGATCAAGGTGCTCGAGCCCTGCCATGGCGTCGAAAATGTTGATGGTTTTTTGGTAGGCAGACGGCGTTCTGATATCGTAGCCGGCTGCAAATATATGGCTGGTATCCAGACAGAATCCGACGGCGCCTTTTTTTTCGACCTTATCCATAATTGACGCCAGCTGTTCAAAGGTGTGGCCTACGCTGGAGCCCTGGCCGGCGGTAGTTTCAAGAAGCAGACGTGTCTTTAAATCAGGGATTTCAGAGAAAACTTGATTGATACTTTCGGTGATGCGGCGAATACCTTCATCTTCTCCCCTGTCCATGTGGGAACCGGGGTGGAGTACAACAAAAGGGATGTTGAGCATTGCAGATCTGACAAGCTCCTGTTCCAGTGCGCGGCAGGACCTGGTATGTTTTTGCTTTTCAACGGCAGCCAGATTGATCAGGTAAGACGTGTGGGCGGCGATTGCCGTTATCCCGGTTGCGGCTCTGGCCTGTTCGAATTGATCTATTTCATCAGGCTTAAGAGATCTTTCCTTCCAGGTCTGGGCATTTTTGGTAAATATCTGCAGCGCCGTGCAGCCGTATGCCCGGGCCTCATAAAGGGCGTTGTGCAGACCCTTGGCAATCGAAAAATGAGCTCCCAGCAGAGGCGGAAATTTAATAGGCAGAGTTTTTTTCATTCCAATTCATGGGAGCTTTTGGTTAAAGAGCCCCGTTTGATAACATCTTTCCCATACTTTGCGGTGATTGAATCTACGGTTTTATCTACCTTTTCCCAGTTGTCATTATTGCTTTTTAAATCTTTAAAGAGG
>JAQBHK010000470.1:0-3068 GCA_032127815.1 Desulfobacterales bacterium | reverse complement strand
AAAACCGCTCAAGAAGTCACACAGATTGAGCATAAAGTGTCCCAAACCGAAAAAGTGTTTCAGGCACACCACGCAAAAATAGACGATCTGAACCGGCAGATTGCCGATATTGAAAAGCAACTTAAAGAAAATAGCGGTTTGCTCGGCAAGCAGGTAAAGCACGTTCAGACCCTGGTGCTGGAAAGCAACCAAGCCAAATCGACGTATACCACTTTAAAGAAAATGGAAGACAACTTTGAATGGTACAAGGACGGTGTCCGGGCCGTAATGAAAAAAGTGGGCCGCAAAGAAGATGAGAAATCGACAGATACCGCCGGCGACCCTGAAAATGGCGGTATTTTAGGGCTGATGGCTGATATTCTCGAACCGGAACCTTCCTATGAAACCGCTGTGGAAGCAGTACTTGGGGAATCATTGCAATATATACTTGTCAAGGATCAAACAACAGGAATCGGATCCATCAACTATCTGCAAACAACCCGAGCCGGACGCAGCGGTTTTATTCCGGTTTCTTCCATCAAAAACTTTGAATTGGAGCCCAAAGAAAAGTACGCTTCTCAAAAAAAGCTGTTGGATTACGTATCTGTTAAACCGGGGTTTGAAAAAATCGCCGAAGCCCTCCTGGCACATGTTGTTGTTGCCGATGATATGCAAGAAGCCCTAAAAATATATAACAACAACGGCAGTATGCATACAGCTGTTACTAAAGATGGGGACATTCTCTCACATCAAGGCATTATGATCGGAGGCAGCCCGGACAACCTGTCGGGTATTCTTGCAAAAAAGCAGGAACTGAAACGTATTGACCGCCGCATCAAAAAATTAATTCCTGAACTGGAATCAGCGCGCAGCGATCAAAAAGAACTGGAATCCAAAGTCCGCACCATTGAAAGCAAACTGCAGCAGCTCTTTGAACAAAAAAATAAAGTAACCCAACTCGAAATCGAAGCGGAAAAGGATCTTTATAAAGCCAACGAAGACTTAAAACACTCCCGCCGCCATCTTGAAATCATACATCTGGAACAACAGCGCCTTTGGGGAGAAAAAGATGATATTGATGCAGAAATTACGACACACAACCAGGCCCTAACTGACATCGAAACCGCTGTTAAAACAGCCCAGGGCAAGGTCACAGAAAAATTGGGCCAGGTCAGCTCTTTATCATCGGAGCTGGAAGATTTTAATCATAGCATCGTAGACCTTAAACTCAATTTAACAGCTTTAAATACCAAGCTGGAAAACAGTAACAATGCGTTAAGACGACTTAAAGAATTCCAAAATGACGGATTAAAACAGCTCGAGCAAATTGCACTTGAAATTGCCCGCAAAAAACAGAAAAAGACCGATTCAAAACAAAATATTGTAGATTTGGAACAGACCCTTGCCGGCATGTATGGCGATTTGCAACGTCTGGAGGACGCTTTACAGCACAATCAGGCTGACTATGTGTCCATTGATGTCAAGATGCAAGATAGTGACAGTACTATTTCCAAGATACAGACCAAGCGTGAAGAAACACTGCAGAAGATCCGCATGCTTGAGCTTGAACAATCCCAGCAACATCTTCAACGCAAAAATATTGCCGATCGTCTGCAAACAAACTACCACACTGCGATTGCCGCCCTTCAATCAGAATTTGGTGCTGCAGCGGAAAACAACACGATGACCCTCGATGAAACCGAAAACGAGCTTGAACTCTGCAGAAAAAGGGTCGCCGGAATAGAAGATGTCAATCTCGGTGCCATCAAGGAGCATGAACAACTAAAAGAACGTTATGACTTTCTGTGCGCGCAACGTGAAGATCTTGAGCAGGCTGTGGAAGATCTCCATAAAGTTATCAAAAAGATAAACAAAATAACCCAGGAAAGATTTCTTAAAACATTTGATGCCATAAACCAAAAGTTAAACGAAGTTTTCCCCCGTCTTTTTGAGAACGGCTCAGCCAAGCTCATCCTTACTGAGCCGGATAAGCCTCTTGATACCGGCGTAGAATTTATGGTCCATCCCCAAGGAAAAAAACTGACCAGAATGAGTCTGTTGTCCGGAGGCGAAAAAGCGCTCTCTGCCATCGCTTTGATCTTCTCCATATTTTTAATTAAGCCCGCCGCTTTCTGTCTCATGGATGAAATTGACGCAACCCTTGACGAATCCAATGTTTTTCGATTTAATGATTTGCTGAAAATCATCGGAAAAAATTCTCAAATCATTATGATAACTCACAATAAAAGAACTATGGAATTTGCCGACACACTTTTCGGCATTACCATGGAAAACAAAGGCGTTTCCAAGGTTGTTTCCGTAAATTTTGAACGCCACGAAGGATAAAATCGTATTACCTGAAGTTCGGATATAATGGCAATAAACTGGTTCAAAAAAAAACAAACCAAGCCGGAAGATAAAGAAGATAAAACACTCACTGAAAATGAAAAAGGTGATGACCAAACAACGGTGTCTTCCGGCTTAAATGATGAAGTTGCAGAAGAGATAACAGACTCCGGGATCTCGACGGACCCAGAACCCCTTCCGCTAGAGCCTAAAGAATCAAAAGGTTTTTTTAAACGCCTTAAAACCGGCCTTTCCAAGACCCGCCAACTGCTTACTACCGACATTGATGAGCTTTTCTCAAACAAAGGCAAAATCGACAACGACCTTTTAGAAGAACTTGAAGAGTTGCTGATAACATCGGATATCGGCGTCCAGACCGCCATGGATCTCATCCAAAGCATTTCAACAAGGTCTTCAAGCATTGCTGATGCCGGTCAACTCAAAGACGCCCTGAAAGAAAAGATACTCGCACTGCTCGGCACCAAAATACCGCCGCCGGCACCACTGGCTGTCAAACCCCACGTTATCATGGTAATCGGCGTCAACGGAGTCGGCAAAACCACCACTATCGGCAAACTGGCGGCTAAATTTGCAGCATCGCAGAAAAAGGTTCTTATCGCGGCCGCCGACACTTTCCGGGCGGCCGCCGTTGAACAGCTTGTGATATGGGCTGATAGGGCCGGAGTGGATATTGTCAAGCACAAAGATAAGGCCGACCCCGCCGCCGTAGCCTATGACGCCAT
>JAQBHK010000469.1:0-16207 GCA_032127815.1 Desulfobacterales bacterium | reverse complement strand
CAGCAACCATGGGGACTTCATGCGCGACTCACTGAAAATTCTTTTAATCATATCCATGCCGTTCTTATCGTGCGCTCAGCCAGATGAGATTTACCAGGGATAATGCCAGCCCCATGGCCCATACGTAACCCAGCATCCATCGCCAATTCATGCGTGCGGTGACGTTATCAATCATGATTTCCAAAAAGTAGGTGATGATAACAATCAGGACCATGCCGACCCAGCTCGTAGCCCAAAAGAGGGAACAGAGGCAGAGCAGCAAAACCGTCTCATACCAGTGGGCGATTTCGGTGAGGGCCAGAATAGGTCCCGAGTAATCGGTCAGCAATCCTTTCACAAGCTCCTGGTGTCCATGATGGGAGGTGGATAAGTCGAACGGAGACTTGCGAAGCTTGATGGTCAGGGCATACCCGAGAACCACGAACAGAAAGGGCAGCTTAAGAAGGAGGGGTTCCTGCCACGCAAAGACCGATCTGATTTTAAAGCTGCCGGTTTCAATATAAATACCGACGACGACAAGAATTAGCATGGGTTCATAGGAAAGTATCTGTAAAAGCTCCCGGTGGGCGCCGACCTGACTCCATGGTGAAGTGGAGCATAAGGCCCCGACCACCAGAAAGACGGCGCCGACCGCCAGGATGAATAAAATCAGCAGCAGATCGGATTTCAAAGCAAAAAGGACTACAGCGATGGCGGCGGCCGCCAGGTAACAATACGCACAGAATGCTTGCCAGACATTGACTACCCGCATTTCCTTGCCGAATAGTTTGACAACGTCGTAAAACGGTTGCAGCAGCGGCGGCCCGACCCGTCCCTGGAAGCGGGCGGTTAGAATTCTGTCCAGGCCGCCGACTAAACCGCCGACCAGCGGAGCGCCCGCAACCACGGTGACGATGATAAGCATCGTTTGCGTGTTGTTCATATCGCTCCCCCGACCATGAGGGTTAACAAAACAGCTGCGCTTAGATTGATCCAGGCCGTTAGCTTTTCTTCCCCGAACAGGGAGGAAAGATAGTAATTTTTCGCCTCGGCATGTACCAGTTTATTCATGGCGCCCCTGAATTCACCGGCAGTTTGGGTGTGGATGCCGCTGAGATAGGGAACAACGATGCGGGCCTGGGAAGCTCTTCTAACTGACCAGATCGAGACGGCAAATCCCAGCGCTGCAATCAGACACAAGGGCAGAACGGCGAACACCCCGAAGGAGTTTTCCAGAATCCCTTCGTGCACGGCATAGGGCGGGGCATAGCCCGGGCTCAAAAAGGAAGTGAACAATCGCAGATACAGCCAAGGAGCAGCAACACTCAAGGCTCCCGCGCTCAGGCAGAGCGAACCAAGGGCCCCCCAGGTCAACAGCGAATGGCGCTCCAGCTTGAATCTTCCGGCAAATGGATCGCTCATCAATGTTCCGGCCCAACGGGCCCAGTACATAACCGTCAACGCACTGCCCAGGGCGATCGGAATAATCACGTAAAGGTTATTCGCGGCGGCCTCCATTGCCATCCATTTGCCCAGGAGCAGGCCAAAGGGCGGCATGATCATCATAATGACCCCCATCACCGCGATCAACGCCGTCAGGGGCATCACGTTATATAGCCCCCGCATATCCTCAATGTCCCGGCTCTCAATATGCTGTTCGATGGTCCCCACACAAACGAACAGAAGCGCCTTGACCACTGCGTGAAAAATAATAAGCAAAACCCCTGCGGTAAAAGCTTCATGTGTATTCAGACCCGCACAGCAAAAGATGAGGCCCAGGTTGCTGATGGTGGAATATGCCAAAACCTTCTTGCCATTGCTTTGACCGACCGCCAGCGCGGCAGCGCCCAGAAAGACGAAGGCGCCGAAGATGGCGACACACTCGCTCAGAAAAAGCCCCTTCATAGCCGGGGATATACGCAGAACCAGATATACGCCGACTTTTACCATCGTGCTTGAATGTAAAAGCGCCGATACGGGTGTCGGCGCGACCATGGCCCCCAAAAGCCAGCCCTGGAAGGGAAATTGGGCGGATTTGGTGAAAGCGGCAAAACAAAACAGCGCCAATCCCATCAGATACAGTCCATTTTCGGGTTTGCTTGCTATAATCCGCTGGATGTCGAGCGTCCCCAAATCCGTGTAAACGAACACCAGCGCAACAAGAAAGGCAGCACCTCCCAAGCTGTTGACCCACAGCGCCCTCACAGCATTTTGGGTGGCCGTTTCCGTGCGGTCGTGTCCGATGAGCAGAAATGAACAGAGTGTCGTCATCTCGAAGAAAAAGTAGAAAAACGTCCCGTCGTTAGAGAGGACGACACCGTTCATGGCCCCCAGAAATAGTAGCATAACGAAAAAAAACCGGGGTTGCCCGGACCTTTCCAGACCCAGGTGTTGTTCGTGTCGTTGCATATACGGTATCGCCTGAAAGCAGATAATTGAGCCTGCAATGGAAATAATCAGCACCATTATCAGGGCAAAATTGTCACAATAGAAAGTCCGGATATTCGTATCAGGAGTGACCAGAAAAAACTCCAGGTAGCAAAGCGTAACCATCTGGAAAATGGCCAGTACGATGATGACAAGGCGGCCGTGTCTGAATCCGAAATACAAAATAACTAAAAGCAATAAGAAATCTGCAATCTGAATGACAAGGTGCAGATTTACCCCGAACACGGCTTGCGGTGAAAGGGAGAACGGCACTCTGGAAATGAGCAAAAATGCGCTCAGGATCAAAAGGAAACCGGAGGCTAAGACGACGAGAGACCGGATCAATCTTGTTCGAATGAAAAAACACATCCCGGCGGTCACAAACGGTGAGACAATTAGGATGGCAGTAAGTTCTTTCATAATCAGAATATATAGTTAGAATGTTTCTATACTTCACTTACACTGAAATTCCGGATTAAATAATCCAGCTTGGAAACCTGGTCAGGGACCAACCCTTCAAACTGCACACGATGACACCTCATTTTAATAGAGACGACCGGAAAATCGTCTGCCATTTCAACATCGGCAATACTTTTAAACGTCAAGCTGCCCAGGTAAAAACCGCAAACAGACAATACGATGTCCAGCACAAGAGATTGGTTTGATTGCACTTCGCCGGCAATATAACGAAACGAAAGCCCGCCCATACTGATTTCATTAATCCTGCCGAACTTGGTCGGTTTCGATCGGTATGCGGCCATAGCAATTTCGGCCATGCTTCTATTACCACCCGTTAATGTCATGGCAGCAGCAGGCCTGATCAAAGCAAATGCAAATGCGTCTTGGTTAACCGGGAATCGCGTGTGTGTTCTTTTCTCAATTCTTTTCACAGCTTTTTTTTCAATCAATTGAAACAACGGTAATTTATCCCTACTGGTAATATCATGCCTGGCTTCAGCCAGTTCATCTGCACAAAACATCCGGTATCTCCTTTCATCGTTAAATAAATATCTCAAGTTTTGCACCCCTAACTTTAACGCTGCGCTTTACCCGTAAAGGTTGGATGGTGTTTTTTAAAAGGTAAAATATCTCGAAAACTGCTCAAAAAGTTATGTTCTCACAACCCAACCGGGCCAGGCGCAACGGCAGCGTTTGTCGAAGTTTTGTATTTTATTCAGTATGATAAAATGATATTTGATGTCCAGGCGCCGTCAACAATGCGAAAACGTTTATACTAATATTTTGCCTTTTAAAAAATATCATCCAACCCTTGGGCGCTAAGGGTTTTGATTTAAATCAGGGTGCGAAACTTGAGTACATAGTAAACTCCATGGAAGAAATGATCATCTATTGGAGACGCGCAACCATCCCGTTGGTATAAAGCATATCTTTCACAATTATGGAGACCAGATGATCTTCCCCAGGCTTTACTTCTTTGGAAACCGCTTCAATGAGATCATATAAATTGGTTACAATCAGATCGGCTTTCAAATTATCTGCCGGTTCAGCCGTATATTCCAAGGCTTGTGCGGAATACTCCGAAAAGTCACACGCCACCATGATCTTCTTTATCTTTTTCATATTATCTTTCATTTTGTGCGGTTCACCATTAAAAGCTTAAACGACAATAATGCCAAAGCCATGCCAAAAAAGGACCTGCCGGTCAACTCAGAACAACCCTGTTTGCGTGTTACAATCATCAAAGCAATAGATGTGCCAAAGAAGAAAACAGATTTGTTTTTATTAACTATCTGGAAATATAAAATAAAATTAGGGAGGTGGGTTGATGCTGCCCAAAGCGCGCGGCGCGTGCCTGTCGAGTATTTTTACAATATGTAAAAGGGGATATTTATTATGAGGGGTATAGTATAAAAAAGATTAAGCCGTATCTTCCTTAACTGAAGTTTCGAGCTTGAGACCGTACTTGTCGATCTTGGAGTGCAACGTGGGCCTGGAAATACCCAAGAGTTTGGCTGCCTGGGAACGGTTTCCACCGCTGAGGTTCAGTGCTTCGCTGATGACGATACTGGCAAAGCGGTCCATGCAGGCATCAAATATGTTTTCGCCGGTTTTGCCGGTCAGTTCCAGGCGTATTAGCCGGCGCAGAATTTCATCCCTGCTCTCCTTGTGGCCGTTGCTGACCGGACTCTTTTCACGGATGGCCTGGTCGATATCCTCGGCGGAGATAGGGGTTCCACGGCTGAAAATCAACGCTTTTTGCAGAGTATTGGCCAGCTCGCGAACATTGCCCGGCCAGGGATGGTTGGCAAGCAATGCCGTGGCCTCCTTGGTAATCCCGGGGTTGGCCGTGCCGGCCTCCGATGTAAAGCGGGTGAGAAAATACTCTGTGAGCAGCGCTATATCTTCCGGTCGTTCGCACAGGAGGGGCAGTCGGATAGTAACCACCTTGAGCCTGTAATATAAGTCTTCACGAAAGCGTCCGTTTGTAATCGCCGCTTCAAGATCGCGGTTAGTGGCGGCAATAATGCGTACATCGACAGGAATGGTCTGGCGCCCGCCAAGACGCTCGACGCTTTTTTCCTGAAGAAGTCGCAACATTTTGGCCTGAAGGTTTAAGGGCATATCGCCGATTTCATCGAGAAAAACCGTACCGCCGTGGGCCTGTTCGATTTTCCCTACCCGGCGATGAACGGCTCCGGTAAAGGCTCCTTTTTCATAACCGAACAGCTCGCTTTCAAGCAGCGTTTCGGGTATGGCCACGCAGTTGATCACCAGAAAGGGCTTGTCCGCCCGCAGGCTGTGCTGATAGATCGCGCGCGCCACCAACTCTTTGCCCGTGCCGGAATCGCCCCGGATCAGAACCGTGGCATCCGTAGGTGCAACCCGACCGATGGCTTTATAGACTTCCTGCATGGGAGTGCTGCGGCCGATGATGGCTTCCCGCAGTGCTTTGTCCGGCGATATGTTCATGTCCACCGGATAGCGCATGAAGCGGCCGGCTTCCAGAGCTTTGGCAATCACGTTCAACATGTCGGGGACATCAAAGGGTTTTAAAATATAGTCGAAAGCGCCCAGCTTGGTGGCTTCGATGGCAGTTTCGGTGGTGCCGTAGGCCGTCATGATAATTACGGGGAGCTTGGACTCGATTTTATGAATGGCCTTAAAAATTTCAAGTCCGTTCATGCCCGGCAGGCGCATGTCCAGAATAACCAGGTCCGGGTTTAATTGCGCTGCCATGTCAAGCCCGGCTTCCCCGGATGCAGCGCAGACGACTCGATAGCCCTCTTCGGTTAACAGTTTGTCAAAACTTTTTCTAAGCTGATCATCGTCATCAATGATCAAAATCTTACTCATGACCAGACTCCTTTAGCGGAAGGGTGATGATAAATGTTGTCCCTTGGCCTTCTTTAGAGGTAACATCCAGCCGGCCCCGGTGTTCTTCTACAATTCGGACGGCAATGCTCAAACCCAGGCCCGTACCTTCTTCTTTGGTGGTAAAAAAGGGCTCAAACAGCTTTTCCCGGATCGATTCGGAAATGCCGGGGCCATTGTCGCTTAACCGTATCAATGCCGCAGGATTTGATGGCTGCAGGATCGTTTCTTCTGAGATCACAATCGACCCACCCAGCTCCATGGCCTCACAGGCGTTCTCGATGAGGTTGACAAAAACTTCTTTTAACTGCTCGGGATCTATTTCGATTTCGGGAAGCGGCAGTTTGCGGTTGACCTGAACATCAACATCGTAGGATTTCAGACGGTGCTCCAGCAGTTGCAGGGTTTGGTCCACCACGGTTGAGGGACTGACCAACTGCATTTTGAGTTTGGGAGGCCGGGCAAACTCTAAAAAATTTTGAACAATGGTGTCGGTGTGACGGATTTCCTCGGTGATGACCTGGAAGTCCTCTTTTTGGTAGTCATTCAATTCCAGAGACCGGTTCAGCGAAAACAACCGCATTTTTACGGAAGTGAGCGGATTGCGAATGCTGTGGGCCACCCCGGCGGCCAGCTTGCCCACCATGGCCATTTTTTCAGCCTGCAACAGGTGTTCGCGGCTGAGCTCGAGTTCCAGGTGGGCTTGGTCGGCATCTTCAATCAGTCCGTGAATCCTGCGGCTCAGCGTTTTGATTTCATTTTCCGGGCTTTTGGGGCTCCCTTTCCGGTCGGTCTCCTGGGCCAGCCGGTGCAATGGATCCAGAATTTGCCTGGCCATGACAAAGGCCAGCAGCAATCCCAGAAGGACAACCAACACCACGGCGCCTCCGGCAACCAGCCGCATACCGGCGGCCCGATTACGGCTTTCCTGCTGCGCCTGAAGGATTCTCTTTTTGTGGAAATCTTTGTATTCCGTGCACAAGTCGAGGATTTTAAAATAGTGCGCCCGCACTTTTTCATGCAGCTTTAAGCCGGCCTCTTTTTTGTCGGACGTATAGAACGCAATAACACGGTCCTTGCCTTCTGTATAAAGCTTGTATTCTTTGTTGATCTGCTCAGCAGCTTCTTTTTGCCGGGGGGTGTTGACATGGGCAAGGGCTTCCGAGATTTTTTGTTTGAAAATCTGCCGAAATTCACCCAACTGCCGGAGCCATTTGGGATCGCCATCCATAAAATAATAGGAGACAAACCCTTTCTGCTCGATAAGAGAATGTTCCAGGGCTTCGGCCGCTTGAAAGGCGGCAAAGTCTTTGTCAATAATTGACGATACAACACCTTCCATCTGGTAGGTATACCGCACCAGGATCAGCCCGCCCAGGGATGTTACGACAACCAGGAAGGTCAAAATCAGATAAATTCGGATGCGAAGACTGAGGCGGTTCCACATATTCAATATGTCCGGCTTTTATGGATGATAACGCTCTGCATGGATTTGCGTGTCTGCCAACAACTCTATAAGTTGCTGTAAGGATTCGTCAACTCAAAAACATAAACGGCGGATATCGGCTGCGTCTTTTGGTTTTCAGTGCAATGTCACCGGCATCCCCATCAGGGGCCAGAGGATCAGGGCCGCAAAACCGACCACAATCATAAGAATGATGCTCGCCGGTACCCCATACATAAAAAATTCTCCGGCGGTAAACTGCTTGGAATTATACGCGATGGCATTGGGTGCTGCTCCGACAAGCAAGAGGAACGGCATGCCGGCGGTCACCAGAGATCCGAACAAAATGACTTCCGGGGCCACCGCCAGATAGGGGGCAATCACCAGCGCCACTGGAAGGGAGATGGCAATGGCGGCCACGTTCATGATAAAGTTTGTCATGACCATCACGAAAAATGCGATACTCAAAACAAAGATAAACCAGTTAGCTTCCTTGAACATCACCAGCCAGTTGACGGCCAGCCATCTGGCAGCCCCTGTTTCCCAGAGGCAGAAACCGATGCTCATGGCCCCTGCAAAAAGAAGGATTATATTCCAGGGAAGCTCTTCCAGGTCGTCTATATCCATAATTCCGGTGATAAAAAACAGAATAGTAGAAATCAAAATGATGCCCGTTTTATTAATGGGCTTAAGGATCGGGACAACGGAGTGCAAAGCCATGGTCAGGATACAACTAAAAACGATAACGACGGCAATGATTTCCTTGCGAGTCACAGGGCCCATTGCGCTGCTGAGCTGTCTGGCTTTTTCCCTCAATCCGGGAAGAGTTTTCTTTTCGGGCTTTAAAAAGATCATGAAAAACCCCCACAACAGCAGAACCATCAGCCACCCCACCGGAAACATGTAGTAACTCAACTCAAAAAAAGTGATGTTTCTGCCCACGATATCATTAAAAAAACCGATGGCTACGGCACCGCGCGCCGCTCCAAGGAGAGTAACGATGCTGCCGGCCCCGGCAACATAAGCCATACCGATGAACAGCCCTTTGCCGAATTTGGTCGGTTTGTCGTCATCACTATACAGCCTGTTAATCGTCAGCAAGAGAGGAAAGATGGTTGCCGCCACCGCAGTGTGTGCCATGATGTGCGTCAAGGCTGCGGTCACCATGAAACATCCCAGATAAATCATGCTGGTCTTTTCCCCCACGACAACCAGCATCTTATAGGCTAAACGTTTGGTCAATCCTGTTTTGGTAAAGACCAGGCCGATCATGATAGAAGCAAAAATAAACATCACCGAGGGGTCCATAAAGTCATTGAAGGCCGCCTTGGCCGGACGGATCAAAAAGACTGCCTGAAGCACGCCGATGGCCAGACTGGTTATCCCGATGGGCACAACTTCAAAGACCCACCAGGTGCCGGCCAGTGCAAAAACAGCCAGGGCACCCTTGCCCTCTCTGCTCAAAATAAAATGCTCTCCTTTAGGATCGATGGCATCGGGCCACGGGGGGGTATAATAGACCAGTATGAAAAGCAAAACGCCCAGGGTTATAAACATGTATCGTTTCCAGTCGAAATCAACTTTTTCAGAAGCGCTAAAATCGCTTGTCATTTATCATTCTCCTCAACTTATATCTGTGAACAATTATGTCTTCTTGCCCCTGTACCGGAAAAATCATTTACCATCCCCGCTTCTTGATAATGCGTTTTGTCTCCGCGTTACAGATTCGCTCTTCATGCTCTGCTTTAAGATGGTGGGCTTTGGTAATTTTATCCACCAGATCGGCTGTTTCGGTCGGTTTGATAAGATAATCGTAAGCCCCTAATTTCATGCCCTCTATACCCGTCTCGACCGTTGCGTGACCGGTAAGCATGATGACATAGAGAAGCGGTTTTAGGCTTTTGATTTCCCTTAAGGTCTCAATACCGTCTTTGCCCGGCATCAGCACATCCAGAACGATCACATCAAATTCATGCTTTAGTATAAGATCCAGGCATTCATCCCCGCTAAAAGCAGTTTTGACCTCAAAGCCCCGCACCTCAAGACGCTGGGCCAGGGTTTCGATAAACTCTTTTTCATCATCCACCAATAGTACTTTAATTTTCATTTGTTGTTCCTCCGTGCACCCATTGCTTTTTGTCTTCATCCGGACTTTTTTGGGCCTCAAATTCACCTGCTGCTACTGAGATGTCAGCTTAGGCGCTGTCTTCGATTTTCTTTTTATATTTATAGGCTTTTTTTATGGTTTTAACCAGTTTATCCATTTCCGTTGGCTTTTGAAGATACTCGAAGGCGCCCAAACGGCGGGCTTCTTTTTCATCCTTTTCAGAACCGTGTCCGGTTAACATGATAACCTGCACATCAGGGTAGGTCTTCCTCACCCGTCGCAGCACTTCCAGGCCGTCAATGCCCGGCATTTTTAGATCCAAAACCATTACATCAGGTATCTCTTTGTCCACAAGCTTGAGAGCCTGCTCGCCATTCAAAGCCACAGCTGTTTCGAGATCACGCATCTGCATCCGTTCAGAAAGGCTTTTTACGAATTCATCTTCATCATCCACCAAAAGAACATTAATTTGTTCCATTTTTACCTCCTTTGGTTAAAACGTTATAACCTTTATATGTTTTCAAACAGGAACTGATCTGCTGTTATTTACCTTTTTTGTTTTTCGGTTTCCTTTTTTTTCTGATGAGCTTCCCGAATTCGCCGGACCAAGGATTCAAGATCAAAAGGTACAATAAAATCATCAAACGCTCCCAGTTTCATCCCTTCTATGGAGAGGGCAATCTGATCAGAACGGTTGATGGTGATGACTTCGGTTAGGGGACGGATATTTTTTACCTCTTTGAGAATCATGAGCCCTTCCTTTTTTAAATCTTTAAGGCCCAGCAACACTACATCAATTTTTTCTCTTTTAACAATCTTTATGGCTTCAATCCGGTGTTCCGCAAACAAAATCCGCCAATTTTTTTCATCAGGCAAACGCCGGGCCAGATTCTTGCGAAAAAAATTGTCGGATTCAACGATCAAAAGGTTCACTCTCATGAATTTACGTCTCGGAATCTCTAAAGCTTACTGAAATTACATAGCTTTTAAGGTTAGTCCTAATTTAATTTTCCAATTGTTATAGGAGCAAACTTAATATTTATGCTTATATAAAGCAATAGATGTGCCAAATATTGAATGTCATATGATTTCAATTGGTTAGTATTTTGGAGTGGAATGTTGACACAAAAGGCGAGACAATTTGAAACATTTTAAGCAAATCAATATGATACATATTGGAACGTTTTTATCAAAGGCTTGATTGTATCGAAATTTTATTTTCCGCTACGATATTCAGTTGAAATCCGCAAACGCCGGCGCTGCTAGCATGGCGAGTTTCCGCCGGAACTCGGCGGCGTATAGTGGCTGACGCAAGCTCTCGGCAATTCCGGCAAACGTGTGTTGTGCTAAACAGGGCTGGAGATTGAAGCTGCCCGCAGTTCCTGAGCGAAAAATGCAATCAGGTTACAATTCAACGCCGGTTGGTTTTTTGTTAGATATTACCGGCTGCTACCGTTTAAACGTTGCGGCAATGGATCCGGCCGAATTTATGAAACTAAAGCAGCCTATTTCAGACAAGCTCGGATGTCCATACAGGTCAATCCTTTTTCTTGTCCTTTTCCTCGCTGTCTTCCATAACTTCTTTGGCCGATTTTAAGTCACCGGCCTCTGCAAAGGTTGCCGCCATCATGGAGTCATCAAATTTTTTAAAAGCACGCTTTATGGTTTGAACAATTTTATCGACACCTGTTGGTTTTTGAAGATACTCAAAGGCACCCAAACGACGGGCTTCTGCTTCGTCCTTTTCGGAACCGTGCCCGGTTAACATGATGACCTGGACATCAGGATAGGCTTTTTTTACCTTGCGCAGCACTTCCATGCCGTCGATACCCGGCATTTTAAGATCTAAAACCATCACATCCGGGGCGTCATCTTCGACCATCTGCAATGCCTCTTCGCCATTTAGGGCAATATCAGAAGCAAGATCACGCATCGCCATGCGCTCAGACAGCGTTTCTACAAATTCTTTTTCATCATCCACCAAAAGAATTTTCATCTTCTTCATTTTGTAGACTCCTTTTCAGGTTTTTATAAAAGAATATTTTCTTTGTTAATAAATTTTTCAGCCAAACAAGTCTCCTGCCCGCCAAGAAGGGCACATTTATAATATCCCAACGCCCAAAGCGCAATGTTTTTTCTTATAATCTTATAAATCTGATGCAATAAATATTCCAAAGCTCATTATTAAAAAGATATCAAGATAGTCGTCACTATTGGCAAAAGGACAAAGGGCTCAAAAGAAACAAAATGAACCCAAAACGGATAATGTTAGGATCCTAACTGCTCCGGAAGGAATAGCACAATGCCGTGAGCAGATTCGTCTAATTCCACCGATCCTTCCAGGAAAGCAGCAATTTTTTGCAAAACCGGCCATTTTTCAAATGCCGACAGGTTATTGACAAATTCGGATTTCCCGGGCAGGTCCCCCTCACAAAAAACGTGGACGGCGTTTTTTTCTTTGCTTTTATCAAAGCCGATATTTATTACCCCTCCGTCGGACATAGCATGCAGACAGCATTCTATGGCTGCAAACAGCGCCATTTGTAATTGAACCGGATGGGTCACAAGGGTTGTTGGCTGGACGGATTGCTTAGAGGGGGCGATTTTCAATACAACGTTTTTAAGTCGGGCAAATCGTTGGGATACAGCGATTAGCTGTTCGATTGCTTCACGCAGATCGATTTTCGATAGGGTTTCATCCGAGCTATGGGCAAATTTGTTGAGACGGTCGGTCAATTCCACACCACGTTTAATCTGATTTTTTATTTTAGCTAATGAATTTTGAAATTTTTCCTGATATGAAATTACCGCTTCCGGTGAAATGGACATGATGTCTTCCATCAGACCGGATGATTCTTTGATGATGGCCAGAACGTTTTTCATCTCATGCGTGATTCCGGCTGTTATTTTTCCAAAAAAAGCAACTTCATTAACTTCCCGTTTATTCATGAGTTCACTCCGTTAAAGCTAAAAAAATAGATTAAACGGCCAACTGCCCGCCGCTAAACCCTACCGATAGGCAGATCCCCTACACTTTAGGGCAAAGAAGCCTCATCTTGAATCGCTGCCTGCATTTTTTTGATTAATTCTTCAATATCGATAGGTTTCATCAAGCAATCGACAGCACCCAGCTGCATCCCTTTAATCCCTTCTCTGGTCGATCCGCGTCCGGTCAGGAGAATAACGGGAATATGGGGGTTTTCAGCTTTGATCCGTTTAAGAACCTCAAGGCCGCCGAGACCCGGCATCATTATGTCCAGAATAACAACCTGGGGGGGATCAGCTTTGATCAGAGCCAATGCAGCTTCACCGTCTGTGGCAACCAGAGCCTGAACTTCCCTTAGCTCAAGCCTTTCAGCAAGGGTTGTCACAAACTCTTCTTCATCATCAACAAGCAATACTTTCATGGTGTTCATTCTATTCTCCTGACCCAAACGTTGCCTTCTTGCGCAAATAGACCGTAAAAATCGTCCCTTCTCCTTCCTTACTGGTAACCCTGATCTCCCCGCCCATTTTTCTCACAATTCCGTATGTAATTGAAAGCCCTAAACCGGTGCCGTGTTGTTTTTTGGTGGTGAAAAAGGGCTCAAAGATGTTTTTAAGTGTTTCCGCCGACATGCCGCATCCATTGTCCTGAACAGAAACGGCTACGGTATCTGCATTTTCTTCCCATGACCGCAATGTAATCTTGCCCCCATCTTCCACGGCCGCAAAAGCATTGGACAGAATATTTAAAAAAACCTGTTGAAGTTGTCCCCGATTGCTGGAAATTCGCGCAAGATCACTTGCAAGTTGAAGCTGAAGGTCGATATTACGAAACAGGGCTTCATTTTCCAAGAAGCCGAGGGTCTCCTGGATTAGATCGTTTAAATCCAATGTTTCCAACTGAAATTCCATATGACGTGCAAATCCCAGAAGGCGATGCGTAATTGACCTGCACCGTTCAACGGATTTAATAATGGAAGTTATCAGTGCGATAAATTTATCCTTATTCCGGAATTGGGCGTCAAGTTCAACCAAGTCTTTCATTAACCCTGCTTTTTCGTTGATAATGGCCATGGGATTGTTGATTTCATGTGCCACGCCGGCGGCCAGCCGTCCGATGGATGAAAGTTTATGCGTATGTTGCACTTCACGAAAAGCGAGTTCACGTCTTTCATCGGCTTCCTTAACCCGTTGCACAAGAGTATTCGTGAGTTTAAAAACTATCAGAATAATTGTTACGACACTAAAGATAAAAATGAAAAGCATTTTACTTCTGAACACATACCATGACCGCAAAACATTAGAACGCAGTTTGACCAGTACTATAACAAAATCTGATTTTGTAAACGGGGCATATGTCACCAGTATTTCACGGCCCTGGGGATCTGTCTCTTCGACGACTATGGCCCCGTAATTTCCCCGGGGAAACGACAACGGAAAAGAGTCCAGTACTTTCCCGTAAAATCTGGAAGCGGTCTGCAGGAAACCTTTGCGGTTGATTAAAAAGGCATCGCTTTCGGGATTCAATCCCATGGAAGAAATGAGCTCATCAAACTTGCTTGTATCAATGGTAGCACGCAGAATCCAGGTGCGCTCTTCAGTGCGCCTCAATACGGCAATGGCGATATGGGGAAATTGTCTGTAGCCCATGAAGACATCACTGATATAAACCCCCTTGACCAATACTTCCTTGAACCAGCTCTGCTGCGAATAGTCTTTGCCCAGAAGGTCGTAGGGTCCCGTATAGCTCAACTGGAAACCTTCGGAGTTAATTAAGCCTAAATCGACTAAACAACAATATTCGTTAATTAATACGCGAAAAATACGATTTAAGTTTTTTTGGTCAGAAAAATTTTCATAAGAATATAAAGAGGAGATAGATTTTACGATAGCAAGGCGCTCTTCCAGAAAAAGTTCAAAAGAGTGCTTGGTCTTGCTTACCAGTGTGCGTAACGGGTTGACAATTTCGTTTTTTATACTTCGCTGATATTCATATTGGTTGATGATTGTCATTACGAATAGGGGAATTATCGTTATCAGGACCATCAAAATAACAATATTTCTGCGAAGGATGCGATAGCGATCCGGAGAATCATCGTCAGGTTGTAAAAAGAATCCCCCGGTTAAGCGTTGATACCACTTTGACTCATCCATTTTCCATCAATTATCTCTTAGTAAAGAATGTCTCCGGATTGGAGCATGCCCTGATAAAAACGCTCCAGAACTGCTCCCCGAGGACCGATGACAGAATCAAACACCTGCACCCGCTTCCAGGTGAGGTACTGGTAATATTCCTCCTCAATACCGCTGCAAATCACCACATCGATCCCTTCGGTTAAAACCAGGTGACACAGTTTTTCGGGAGAAGACTGCGGAAGCACCACAATTTTTTCTTCCCTTTGCTCCCGGGCTTCGCCCCCGAAGGTAATCATAGCCTCGGTGGCCAGATCAAACCGGGGCGCAACATCATCTCCGTACAGGGGAATCAGTACTTTTTTAGGCCTTGGCTGAGAAGATATGCTCATATTTTTTAGTTATGTACCATATTGTTTTGTTTTCGTACAGACTTAATTTTCAATTAATTTCATATTGTTTCATTTTTCGCCAGAGGGTGCTCCGGCCCCACCTTAATAGTTCCGCAGTCTTGCCGCGGTGTCCCCCGGACTTAACCAGTGCAGCCATAATTATTTTACGTTCCATGGCAGACCAGGTCTGCTCCGTCTCCATTGATTTGCCCCTGTTTAAGTCCGGATGCACAGAATGCAGCATCTGCTCATTATCCGCATCGGTCTCTTGAACCCACTGCGCCGGTTCAGTAAGGTAGGCCGGAAGGTGGTGCGGAAGAATTTGCCCATCCGGGCAAATATTGACGGTATATTCAATGATATTTCGCAATTCCCTAACATTGCCGGGATAGCGGTAATCTATCAGAATACCGAGCGTCTTTTTTGAAAATCCTTTGATGTTTTTACCGAACTGGCCGGTCAGAATGTTTAAAAAGTGATCCAGAAGCAGCCGGGCATCGCCTTCCCGTTCCCGTAACGGCGGCAGATGCACCCGAACCACATTCAGCCGGAAAAGCAGATCTTCTCTAAAACGCTTTTCCCGAACCATTTGTTCGAGGTTGCGATGAGTGGCGGCAACAACTCGTACATTGGCCTGGAACCCTTTGGTGCTGCCCAAAGGATAAACGATCTGATCGTCGAAAAACGTAAGCAGTTTAACCTGCAGCGAAAGGGGGAGATCCCCGATTTCAGTGAGATAAAGCGTACCATTGTGCGCCATACGAAAGCGCCCGAGTTTGTTTTCCACGGCACCGGTAAAGGCGCCCTTCTTATATCCAAAAAGCTCCGACTCCAGCAGGGTCTCTGGTAATGCTCCGCAGTTGACTTTCACAAAGGGTGCCTTGGCTCGGCTGGAAGCCTGATGGATGGCTTCGGCCACCATATCTTTACCGGTTCCGGTTTCACCGGTTATCAAGACCGATGAATCGCTTTGGGCAAGAACGGGGAGAATTTGAAAGATTTTTTCCATTTGCGGACTTCTACCGATAAGATGCGCAAAGCTGTATGCCTGACTTATTTTTGCATCGAGTTCCCGGATCGGCCGCAGATCTTCAATCGATTCCAGATAGCCCACCAAGTTGCCGTCAGGATCTTTCAGCGCCGCCATGTTGATCCGTATCGGAACCAGCATTCGATCCCGGTTGATCAGGTCGCTTTCCACACACGCCGGTTCAGATTCTGCATGCATATGTACGGCCGGACAGTCCTTGATACATATCTTGCTGCGCAAAATTTGATGACAGGGCACCCCCCGCAGCTTCATCTTGGGAAAAGCCGGTTAGGGCTTCAAGGGCTCGATTCAACAAAACGATCCGGCGATTCGTATCGAGCACGACGATACCCACCGGGACCTCATCAATCAGAAGC
>JAQBHK010000468.1:0-13044 GCA_032127815.1 Desulfobacterales bacterium | reverse complement strand
GGGCTCTATCTTTGCCAGGTCAATGAAAATGTTTCCTGCGGCGCCTGCTGCGGGCTTTACAACCTGGCCGACCCCTCCAGAGAAACCTTAAGCCGCATGCTGGCCCGCCGCACAATGTTGTTTAAAACAGTTCCCCGTGATGCTGACGCGATTGAAGCCTTTGGCCGTCAGATGGCGGCCGCAGTCAATGGGAAGCAACCATTTCCTGAATTCCACCATTGCCCTTACCTGGGCCTTGTCGGTGCTGAGCAAAGCCGTGTTGGCTGTCTGCTGCATCCGCTGTCAGATGGAAACAACGGCGCCGATTTTAGGGGTCTGAGCTTTCACGGGGGCCTGGCCTGCCGGGTATATTTTTGCCCTTCCTGCAGCCGAAGTCCCAGGCTGCTCAAGGACCTGATCCGCCGTGCCGCCACCGACTGGTATCATTACGGGCTGATTATTACAGAAGTCGATTTGCTGTGTGCGCTTTATGACCGGCTGAGGAGCAATGGTGCTGCCGGAGAGCCGGCTCTTAACGGAGGTGAGAAGTGTCTGGAGGCCGGGCGCAGTCTGTTGGAGCTGAAAATCACCTGGCCGTTTCGGAAAAATCCCGTTACTGATCGGGTGAATTATTTTTACAAAGACAACCTTTACACCAAACCTGCCGTCCATTACGGTGATGCCGCAGTATCCGGATCCCGGCACGAAGAAATTTTTAAAAATCTTGTGACCACGTTTGACACCGCCGACCAGCTGCAACGGGCCGAAACCATGATTGACAATCTCATTGACGAAATAGTGTCCATCCAGAAATGAGGATTTTTGTTCAAGATCAAGGCATGCGAAAAAAATAACCACAGGCATATAGTTTGTATTCCGAGGATTATTTTTTGAGCATAACGCAGAGACTTGCCCGCCTTTGGAGGGTTGGGCAAAAAGACCATTTATGGACGGGCACGAAATAGCTTTCAGCACTGTTTAAAGACAGCACATTGTACCCAGAGCATTCAATATTTTTAATAATTATGCTATAATAACAATATGCTTGTTAATAAACGAAAAATATCGCACGGTTTTTTCGGAACCCTATTGGCAGTTGCTTGTCTTTATCTCTTTTCCTGCAGCATTGTAAAAACCACCTACGAAGTTACGAAGGGGACGGTAAAAACAGCTTACAAGGTGACAAAATTTGCCGGGGAGACTGTGTATACGATCGGCAAATACACTTTCAAGGTAGTCAAGGCGCCATTGACATGGCCCTTGACACGGGGAGATCTCGAATCCATTGACGATTTACCTCCAAAAGATGCGATTCAACAGGGGCGTGTCAAGATGGCTCCCTATGTAGTCAAGGGAAGGCGATATGTGCCTATGAACGTTGAAGAGGCAAAAACCTATCGGCAAGAAGGTCTCGCATCCTGGTACGGGTATGAAACCTATCGACAAAAGGGCGGTCATATGACGGCAAACGGCGAAGCCTTTGATCCCGACGGCCTGAATGCGGCGCACAAATACTTGCCTCTTCCGACCTTTGTGCGGGTGACGAATCTGGAAAACAACCGCAGAACAATCTTACGGGTCAATGATCGCGGACCGTTTGTCGACGGCCGCATCATCGACCTGAGTGCCGGTGCTGCCAAAAAGCTGGGTTTTTATAAAAAAGGAACCGCAAGAGTACTGGTGGAAGCAGTCATCCTTGAAGGGTGACACCTTAAAATCGCGTGAACATATTAACCGCACTTAAGGTGTCATGAATTGAAAAGAATCATTAATATTTTAAATCTCTTCTTGTTTGCCGCCTGTCTATTGTTTCCCGGCGGGTCATTGGGCAGCGAAAATTGGTTTGATCTTGGTATTTTCGAACTAAAGTCTCGGCGTTACCAGGCAGCGATAGAAGCATTTTCCAAAGCCATCGAAATAAACCCGCACGATGACATGGCTTACAACCACCGCGGAATTGCCTGGACCCAAAAAGGCGATTATAACCATGCCATTATTGCTTATATTTTCTTGTAAACATCGCAAGAGCGGTTAACCCCAGAAACAGAAAGACGATAGATGACATTATTAAAGATACAGAACCAAGCTTTAAGGCAAGCCAACTTGCTCCCACAAAGGGCAACAAGCTTATACGCAATATAGCTCTGAGGTAATCATAGTCTGCAATGAAGTTGGCGATCGGCGGTGAACAGGCATAGTAAAAGCGAACAAAACTCCTGCCAACCCTATTGCCAAGCAGAAAGCGGTCCCTGAAAGCACGCAGCACTTTGACACGGGGCTCCATGATTGAGCCGTAAGCCGCCGTGGCGATAAAGCATCCGCCCCCCCCACCGCCACCTGGGCTGCCGCCTCCCCCGGCAGTACCTAAACCGGAAGGATCTTTTATCACTCCATTTTTGACACCGTCATCGTCGCCCACACCGCCGTCAACCAGTGTAAGGGTAACCTGATCTCTATCAGCGTTAAATTCGGCGTGATCACTGAAATCATACCAGCCGCGGTTGGCATTGTATTTGAACCACTTATATCCCTCCGGCGCGCTTTGCGAAAGATAGAGGGTAACAGTAGCGCTGTCTCCGGGAGTATCAACTTTAATCTCCAAATCCACCAGCCCATAGATTAGATTTTGGGGTTTATTCGTCGTATCGGTGACAGTGTCCGGATCGATGCAGTTTAACTTGGTCAGATTTCCTCCGCTGTTGACATACACCCCCAGGTTTTCGTTCGTACTTGATTTAACAGTGACCGCATTGCCCGGAAAGCCCGAAATGCCATTCTCATTAATTGTCAGCGTAACCGTTCCAGTAGATGGGTTGCCATTGGTTTTTGTTGCAGTGCTCTGCATTGTGATTACTGTTCCGGATGCGCTCACAGGAGGAGCAACAAAGGTCGGTTGGGCCGCCGTGATGTCAGAGAGTGTCACGGTGGGCCCGGAAATTTGAACCCATCCGTATGATATGGCATCATCGGCATATCCGAATAAATTGGGGCCGTTTAAAGTAATCGTATTTCCTTCGACGACACTGATATTACCGGCTTCAAGGGTAATGGTTCCATCTGTAGTCGGTATATCAATGCCAACATTAAGATCCACATTGCCAATGCTAACATCATCACCATTGCCGACAGTAAGATCGACTCCTGCATCATTATTTAGGCTTATGCTTTGGCCATTTCCGGCAGAAAGTGAAATATCTCCACCGCCAAACACCACGCCATCAACATTGATGCTCCCGGTGTCCGACGTTAATGTCACTGCTTGGCCATTAATTTTGGAGCCTATGAGGATATCAATGTCGGTGGTTGATTCCACAACCACGGTTCCGGTATTCGTGGAAATGTAAAGTCCAACGGCGAAAACTGAATCGTGAAAGGCTATATCCGCACCGCTTGCAGCAATGTAAAGTCCTCCGGTATTCTGGGCAGAGTTAGTATCCAAATTCAATCCATTGATGAAGGCTACACCTTCTATGGTTATCTGCACATTGGAATCGGAATCGTTCGGAAGTCCGGTGGTATCGATATGTAGAATCTGGGCAGTGCCGCCGCCGTCGAGGATGGTCAATCCGGTGCCGGCACCTTGAATCGTAAGCGGATTGTCATCTGAGGTCGGGATGTACGAAAGAGTTGTCGCAATATCGTATGTCCCTGCTCCTACGTTGATGGTATCTGCTTCGCTGTTGTTCTCCGCAGTTGTTAGGGCGCTTTGAAGGCTGCATTCAAAATTGGTCTCGGTACAGTCGTTGACGGAAGCAGGTGTTACCGTGAAAACCGCCGCATTTGCGCCGGATACTAAAAGAAAGCCTGCTATAGCCGCCAGTAAAAGATGCTTTTTCATTTGCTTATTCCTTTGCAGCAAAGAATGTTTTCGTGTTTTCTTACTTTAGTGATAAAAGACGAATAAAGATGAAATAGCATTTTGCGTCCATGTTATTAAGTCCGCATCGACTTCTTAGAAAAAATTATTTATAAAAATATTCAATGTCTTAAACTGCACCACAACAAATTCTGTGATGTCTTAAGTTGTATAGTATGTGACAGGCGAGGTCCGACTTCGCCCGGTGATTGGCAATTTTAAATCAGTATCTGCTTGAAAAATATGACCAAACATATCAAAATGTATCTATTTGTCAAGACCGTATTGTATAGCTAAAAATACGGAATCAAAATAAGCATATAGACATAAATTGCCTGTAATATCTAATGCTTATTTAAAGATGTCATAGTAAAAGTTTGTCGAAAAAAAAGGTAGATGATATGGCTAAGGTTCAGCAGGTTCATGAGAGTATGTTAGAGGCAATCGGCACGATACAGAATTTTATTAAAGAGGTTACCGGGCAGGAGGCTACTCAAGATGAAATTGCCCGCGCCTTGACCCGTTATTTTGTCATGAATGAAATTAAGGACTTTATTGAGCTTCAGCGTTCTAAAGGAGATAAACTATAGGTAGGTATCCAGAATTTTTTCAAGGCGATCAAGGTATCCGCCGTAGAAATGGTCGGCGCCCTCGATAATTTCAAAGCGGGCCTCGGGATTCCAGGAGGGAAGCAGCGTTTTTATCTGTTCGGCGGGCGCAATCTGATCCTGGCTGCCGGTTACAACCAGTTTCAGACAGTCGATGGCGGTAATTTTAGTAAAATCCATAAACCCCACCGGCGGGGATACCAGGACCATGCGCTCCACAGGCGTATCCTGCTGCACAGCATGGGCATTGACCCATGCGCCGAAAGAATATCCGGCCAGGTCGATCTGCTTTGCTCCGGTTTCACTCAGAAAGGAGAGTGCCGCCAGAACGTCCTGCTGTTCGCCGACACCGTTATCGTAAAGCCCTTGGCTGCTGCCGACTCCTCTGAAATTGAACCTTAAAGTGGTATACCCTTTTTTCCAATAGGCATGCACAATCGACTCAACCCCGGCTGCATACATATTTCCGCCGTAAAGCGGATGGGGATGACTGATAACGGCGCCCTTGTCCGTGGTTCGCCGGTCAAGAAGCCCTTCGATTTGAAGATTATCCGATTGGATAAGTATTTTTTCAGCCATGAGTTGTCTTACAAAAATTTTATTTTCCTCAAAAGCTCCCCAAATGAGGACTCGGGAATCTGTTGCCAGGGACTGGTGGGAACAAATTGAAGTGTAGACTTAACATCGGGAGCGAAGACTTTACCGGCGGTAATCATAGGCGCTGTCAAGCGGTATTTAAATTCGTTGCCAAAATCCAGAATCAGATCCAGATCATCTGTTTCTTCTGAAAGTTCCACCACCAGCGCATTGTTCACCAGGCCGTTTCCATTTAGATGCTTTTTGCCGCCTTTGCCGGTGTAGACCGTGATGACGGTCCTCTCCAGGGCGACGGCGGTATGGTTTCCAGCTATTAAAAAGGCCTGCTCGGCCAGATACGATGCGTTTTCAAAGGGGATCCAGTTGCTCATTATTCTATACTTTTAAAGGTTTATTAGGGATTGACTTACACTGATAACAATCAAAGGTCAAGTCTTGTCGTATCACGAACAGGGCAAAGTTATTCTTGTGTATAATATATTGAAACTATTTTGTAATAGGTATACTTTTAAAATTCTCTCGCAAAGGCGCAAAGCTCGCAAAGTAAAAAAGATAAAACTTAGCGTCTTTGCGCCTTTGCGAGAGATAAAATTATTTCAGCTTGTCAAGTTTCATTAAATTAAATTATAATATTAATAGGTTATATTCTATGGTGGAGTTAAAGCTCAAGCAGGTATTATCATCCTTTAACAAATAACTTTCAATTGAGGTTATGGTTTGACAGGATCAGAAAATGCATTACGCGATTATTGCCAACCCTGCCTCCGGCAGGATGACCGTCGACCGGAAGCGCTTTGAGCTGACTAAAGCCGCACAGATTCTGGATGCCCAAATACACGGACTGGATACCGGTTCAGCTCAGGAGCTTGCTCAGTGTGCCCAGGAGCTTGCCGCCCGTTACGACATACTTGTCGCTGCCGGTGGCGACGGAACCTTTTCCGACATTATCAATGCTGTCGATCCGTCTCAGACACCGGTGGCTTATCTCCCTCTGGGTTCCGGCAACGCCATGCGATACGCCCTCAAATACAAAGGCGACCTGATCGATATTGCCATGCGCATCAGGGACGGCCGGATTCATAATTACGATCTGATCAACTGTGATGATAAAAAGCGCGCTTTTACAGTATCAATCGGTATCGAAGGTACGGTCATAAGGCTTCGAGACCGCTATGTCGCCCAAGGCGCCGTCGGGTTAGGGCCTTATCTTAAGGCCGCCTTGAGATCGTACTTAAAAGAATACAAGCACACCGATGTAAGAATTACCATAGATGGCGAGGTGTTTAAGATGAAGAATCTGCTGAGCCTGATGATAGTCAAACACCCCTACTATGGTTATGGTATGAACGTTGTTCCCAGAGCCCGCTTCCACGACGGGTGGTTGCATATCTGCTGCTTTGATTCCGGACCGTTTAAATTTCTTGTTGGCGGGATAACCGCGTTCACTATCGGCAATCGTATCGGGCAATATTATACTGGTAAGCGGCTGACAGTAAAGTTGGACCGGCCTTTGGCCCTGCAATACGATGGTAACTCAGGTTGGGAAGCAGACGCTTTTACCTTTAAGGTTCTTTCCGGTGCATTGAAGATCAAACATTAAGGAGATACCCGTTTATGTCACATGGAGCTGATTCTGTTAAAAGTATATTGTTTGCTTTGGGCGCCAACTCGGCCATAGCCTTATCAAAGCTGGCTGCTGCTGTAATTACCGGCTCCGGCTCCATGATGGCTGAATCTGTGCATTCCATGGCGGACTGCGGTAACCAGCTGCTCTTGCTGCTGGGTATCAAGCACGCCAAACGCCCTCCGTCACCGGATTATCCCCTGGGTTTCGGCAAGGCCATTTACTTCTGGTCCTTTATCGTCGCGTTGATGCTGTTCAGTATGGGTGGTTTGTATTCCATTTATGAAGGCATCCATAAATTGCGTCAACCTCAATTGTTAAGCTACCCCTATGTGGCTGTGGGCGTATTACTGTTCTCCATCATTGCGGAGAGTGTCTCCATGTGGGGCTGCTTGCGGGAAGTCAACAAGGAGCGGCGAGGCCGCAGTTTGATGCGATGGTTCCGGGAAACCCGACAGAGCGAATTGCTGGTTGTTTTCGGTGAAGATCTGGCGGCACTTTTGGGTTTGAGCTTCGCATTAATCGCAGTTGTCCTCACCATGATAACCGGCAACCCCTTATACGATGCCGGGGGCAGTATTGTCATCGGGGCTCTGCTGCTTGTGATTGCATTAATGATTGGAATCCAAGTGCAGGCCCTGTTGATCGGCCAGAGTGTCGAGCCGGAACAGAGAGCTCAAATGCTCGAATTTTTGCAAAATCGCAAGGAAATCGATCAGATATTCAACCTGCTGACCCTGCAATTGGGAAAGGACGTGATGGTGGCGATTAAGGCTAAAATGGCGGCCATGGACTCCGCTGAGGCCCTTGTAAAAGCAATCAACCGCTGTGAAGCAGATTTGAAACAGACTTTTCCTCAAGTATTATGGCTTTTTTTTGAACCCGATTTAGAGGATTAGCTTTCAAATTCAGACCTCGTTATCTACCTTATATAAATGACCATAGGCCTTTATATACCATGGGATTGCACATACATTGGACATCAGGTCGGTCTAGGTTATAAGGTTCCGGGTTCCCGGTTCAGGGTTTCGCGCTTTTTGCCTTAAACATTGATTCCATTGGGGTAATACAACGAGGAGGCCGACCTATGAACCCTGGTCGCCGATGGCACCGCCAAAGGTTTATCCGCTTTAGGAGGGCGGGTGAACCTTTGAACGTTGAACCTTTGAACCCAACTTTTTGATTGGAGATGGAGCGTTTTGTCCAAAACTTCACCGCATCATCTATTATTATCGGTAAAGGCTCCATTTCCTGTTTGACATTCGATTCATCATAATGCAACATTTCACAAAATTGTGTGACTATTTTATTACTTAAAGGAGAATCAATATAAAAATGACAGACTGGGAACCCAAAATCATAGCCTTTTTGTGCAACTGGTGCAGCTATGGCGCCGCTGATCTTGCGGGCATCAACAGGATGGAATATGCGCCGAATATCCGGGTGATAAGAATCCCCTGCACCGGCAGATTGAGCTCCACGCTTGCTCTGGCCGCCATGCGGGAGGGTGCTGACGGCGTCTGGGTATCCGGGTGACATCCCGGAGAATGTCATTACCTGGAAGGTAATTACTATTTTCGCCGGAAGTTTTTATTGTTTCAAAACCTTATGGATTACATGGGTGTTGAGCGCAGTCGCCTTCATTTTTCCTGGATATCTTCTTCCGAAGCGACCAAGTTCGTAGATGTGGTCAAAGAGGTCACAGCCGCCGTTAAAGCTTTGGGGCCCAATCAGAACTTTGTAAAAGCTATGGCCAAGGTTGCGTGATATGTTAAGTTATATTAATAAAATAAGGGAAATATCAGAGCGGATTTTAAAGGAAGGGCTTGTCGATATGGTAATCGGTTTTCACCAGGGAACCGTACCCATGATGAATGAGCCCTGTATAATAAAACATGCTGGCGATGTAAATCGATTGGTTTGGGACAGCAATTGCGGAATTAACCTGGCGAATTACCTTACCAATCGAAAAGAAAAAATCGGTGTGATAGCCAAAGGGTGTGATGCGCGCAATATTATTGTCCATATCACCGAAAACAAAATTAAAAGGGATCAGCTTTATATTATCGGCGTGCCCTGCAAAGGGATGATTGACCGGCATAAAATTTCTTTGCAATTTGAAAAAGAAATTACCAAAGTGGTCGAAAATGATGGTGATATCATCGTAAAAGGTGCGGGTGCCGAAAAAACATTTGCAAGGCTTAATGTTATGCAACAAAATTGCGTTGTATGTATCCACCGCAACCCCGTGGTTTATGATGAGCTTGCCGCCGAGCCGGTTGAAGAGCAAAAGGATGTGGATCGATATGAAGATGTCCGCCGGATCGAAGCCATGGCTGTTGCCGAAAAATGGAATTTTTTTGACAATCTTCTAAGGCTCTGTATGCGGTGTTATGCCTGCCGAAATGTATGCCCCCTTTGCTTTTGTCCCACCTGTTTTGTGGATGATGCCAGCCCCCAGTGGATCGGGAAAAGCCAGGACCCCGTCGATGTCCGCACCTTTCATTTTTTGCGGGCCTTTCACTGCGCCGGCCGATGCACGGACTGCGGGGCCTGTGAGCGCGCCTGTCCGGTGGGGATCAACATGCGATTGATAACCAAAAAGCTTGAAAAAGACTGCCTGGAAAAATTTGGATGGACGCCGGGGCTTTCCGTGGAGCAGCGCCGGCCTCTGGATACTTACAGACCCGATGATCCGGATGATTTTATAAAATAAAAGGCCAATGCAATGAGAGCTGTGAAAATCGATAAGAAAGACTGGGCTCCGGGGCTGGATAAATTGTTTGCAAATTACCGCTTATTCGGACCGGTAAAGGGCGATCAGTTTCATAATTTTAAAGCGCTCAACAAGGGTGAACTTCCGGATTTTAATTTCTTAAATACACCTTTATCTCCGAAATCGATTATCTATCCCCAGTCCGAGCTGATGTTTAAATACACTTTGGATGAGAAGCAAAAAGATCACCATATCATGCAAGAGATAGACAAGGATTATGCGTCCCGGGCCGTTATCGGGATAAGGCCGTGCGATGCAGCCTCTTTTTTGCTTGTGAGAAAAAACTTTGATACACCCGAATATAAAGATCCATACTGGCTGAGACCTTATGAAGCCACCACCTTTGTAGGACTGGCCTGCAGTGACCCTTGCAGCACCTGCTTTTGCACCACGGCGGGTGGCGGTCCTTTTCATGAAGACGGCCTGGATGTACTTTTGGTAGATGCCGGGGATCATTTTTTGGCCAGAGCCGTCACGTCCAAGGGAGAAGAATTTTTAAAAGCAGCCGGCTGGGCTGCTGAAGATGATGGCCGGCAAATTGCCGACCTGAAGAAAACAGCGGAATCAAAAATCAGCTCGAAGGCAGCCACCGGCAAGTTAAAGAGTAAAATGACCACCGAACTTTATGAAGGGCCGTTTTGGGAAGAGATCGCTTTTGCCTGTATTAACTGTGGAATCTGTACCTACGTTTGCCCCACATGCTGGTGTTTTGATATTCAGGATGAAACTTACAGGCATACCGGGGTTCGAATGCGGAACTGGGACAGCTGTATGTATCCGCTGTTTACATTGCACGCCTCCGGGCATAATCCCAGAGGCACCAAACTTCAAAGAGTCAGACAGCGGTTTATGCATAAACTGAAGTATTATGTGGACAGGTATGATATCGGGATTCAATGTGTAGGGTGCGGCCGCTGTATTCGCTCATGCCCGGTGAACATCGATATCCGCAAGGTATGTGCATTGATGAACGACTACGAGCCGGCAGATTAGTGCTCTAATCTGCAAATGACCCCGGTGAAATGTGCTGCGCTGTCACTACGTGAATTTCACAGGGCAAGCAAATGACAAATGGCAAGTGACAAATTAAGGGAATTGTACAGTGGAAAATCCATATTTACCGTTTCCGGTTCGCATTGACGAAATATTAATTGAAACCGAAGACAAAAATCTAAAAACCTTCAAACTGGTATTTTTAAATCCTGCCGATGAAGAAAAATTCGCTTATAAGTCGGGGCAGTTTGCCGAACTTTCCTTAACCGGCCGGGGTGAAATACCCATCGGCATCGCTTCATCCCCCACGGAAAAAGGGTTTCTGATGTTCACCGTCAACAAAGCCGGAGTTGTGACAACCTGTCTGCATGCCATGAAAACCGGCGACATCATGGGTGTGCGTGGCCCCCTGGGCAACTGGTATCCCTGGGAGACCATGGAAGCAAAGAATGTGGTTATGATCGGAGGTGGTTTTGCTTTTACCACCCTGCGTTCATCCATCGTGTATATGCTGGACCCGGCCAATAGATCAAAGTTTAAAGACATCCACGTGATATACGGCGCCCGGACGCCCGGTATGCTGCTCTATAAAGATGAGCTGGCGGCATGGGAAGCCCGCGATGATATTAATGTGCATATTACGGTGGATGCTACAGATGATCCTAATTGGAAATATAACATCGGGTTTGTGCCTACGATTACAGAACAGAAAGCGCCTAACGCTGATAAGGATACTTACGCGATCATCTGCGGGCCTCCCATCATGATAAAGTTTACCCAGCCGGTGCTGGACAAGCTTGGTTACAGCCATGATCAGATCATCATGTCTCTTGAAAACCGTATGAAATGCGGTATCGGCATGTGTGGACGCTGTAATATCGGTCAAGAATTCGTATGCAAAGACGGCCCGGTGTTTACGCTTTCCCAGCTCAATACCACCCCCAAAGAATATTAAGTAGTGTCCATCCACAAACGGCAGCTTTCGTTTCTTATTGTTCCAATGTATTGGGATGCTGGTTGAACATCCCGCATCGTATCGATTGACAAGCCGCACGATTGCCGGTTAAATACACAAAATCTAAAAAAAAGGGGAGAAACGTTATGTGTATCGTAAAGCCGTCGATATCGTGAATAAGTTAACGTCATCCACTTCATGAAAGCAACGGCACCTGTGTTGTGCTGCAACCGTACGGCAACCCCAAATTTGCCGGATTGATATTAAACCAACTTATGGAATGTGAGGGGAAAAATGGCCATTCTGGATATTAAGCCGGTGGGCAGCTGCCGGTACGACCTTATCTCACTGGGCGAAATTATGCTGCGTTTTGATCCCGGAGAAGGACGGGTTCATACGACACGATCTTTTCGAGTCTGGGAAGGCGGCGGTGAGTACAATGTGGCTCGCGGCCTGCGTCGCTGTTTTGGAATGCGCACCGCAGTTGTGACGGCCTTTGCCGATAATGCTGTTGGACGCCTGGTTGAAGATTTCATTCTGCAGGGTGGTGTGGACGTATCCTTTGTCAAATGGGTACCTTATGACGGCATTGGCCGAACAGTGAGAAACGGTTTGAATTTCACTGAAAGAGGTCACGGAATCCGCGGTGCCCTTGGCGTTTCGGACCGCGGCAACACGGCTATCTCTCAACTAAAAAAGGGCGATATCGATTGGGAAAATATATTCGGTCATCATGGGGTTCGCTGGCTGCACACAGGCGGGATCTTCGCGGCACTTTCTGAAACGACCCCGGAAGTGATCGAAGAAGCCATGCAGGTGGCCAAAAAGCACGGCACCATGATCTCGTATGATCTCAATTACCGACCATCGCTCTGGCAGAGTATTGGAGGCAAGGAAAAAGCGCAAGAGGTCAATCGTCGATTGGCTCAATATGTTGACGTCATGATCGGCAACGAGGAGGATTTCACGGCCTGTTTGGGATTCGAGGTGGAAGGCCTGGATGAGAACCTGTCTTCGCTGGACGTTACCAACTTCAAAAAAATGATTGAGGTCGCCGTCGCGCAATTCCCCAATTTCAAAGTTACCGGTACAACCTTGAGAACCGTAAAAACAGCCAGCATCAACGACTGGGGCGCCATTTGCTGGGCAAATGGAGAATTTTATGAAGCTCCGCTGAGGGAAAATCTGGAAATAAAGGATCGTGTCGGCGGCGGAGACAGCTTTGCCTCGGGACTGATTTACGGATTGCTGACATCAGGTGATCCACAGACGGCGGTCAATTACGGTGCCGCCCACGGTGCTCTGGCCATGACCACCCCCGGCGACACTAGCATGGCAACATTGAAAGAAGTGGAAAAAATAATGGCCGGCGGTGGCACTCGGGTGGTCCGTTAAACTGAAACATCCAACGTGTTAAAACCAGTATGATTGTGACCGGACGCCGTGATAAACCACTCAGGTTTAAAGATCTCAGTTATGACCAAAAAACTTAAAACAATAGTCATCTCAAAAGACCAAGCCGTTTTCTGGCTGAATAAAAACGGCCGCTGGTGCAACCGGCATGGAGAATTTGAGCATAAGAAGATCATAGATTATTTTAATGCTTCAATACGAAGAGACAAGGGCGGCTACTATGTCGCCCAGACAACGGACGAC
>JAQBHK010000467.1:0-5495 GCA_032127815.1 Desulfobacterales bacterium | reverse complement strand
TCCACTAAGGATTTCATAAGGTAGGCCGTGAAAATCATATCAGGCGATTTTTATCAGCCATTGCCGGTACGGAGATTTTAACACTGAATATTAAAAGTTAGGAATTGGCAGGAAGAATTTATGCAGATCTGGAACGAACAGGACAACCGATCGGACGTGCTGATCCGATAATTGCAGCCATAGCATTGGAAAATAATCTGGCATTGTCAACAGGCAATGTCAGCCACTATCAACGTATTCAGAGCGTAGGATACGATTTAATATTAGATAATTGGAAAATATAATCATATCTTAGCTGTGCTTTCATATTCCTCAAATTGCCCCGGAAGACACATGATTGGGGTTCCGTATCTTTTATTGACCCAATAAATTCCCTGGTGTACATAAAGCAAGCGATCTTGAATTTTCACTGTTCTTATGATGGCCAATATATCGTGTGAAATCGTATCGTCTACCCGATTGATCGGGGCTGTTCAATTGTTAAACCAAAAACCTTTGAAAGCTTGGAATAAAGAGTTATGGAGATCTGGTCACAGCAGTTAGCCGTCGAGCGGATTTATAATTTTGAAAAGCTTAACACTGATCAGCAAGATTTTCTGATTGCACTGCTTAACAAACGATTTCCGCCTTCTGTTTATGAAAAGCACCGACACAAACGAACACTGGCCCAGCATAATCTAATCGAGGCCCGGCATCTGCTAAAAGGGGCATTGCAAGAATTTCCCCGTTGCATTGAAAACACAACAGTTTCGCCCACACCAGACAGCCTCTTTGGATACGGTATCGTACTTACAGCCGGCGGTGAAGGTGAGCGTTTGCGCCTGAGCTTACAGGAAAAAGGCCTTTCTATGGCAGCGCTTACAGATTTCACCAAAGCTGCTTTTCCTTTGCCGGATTTCTTTGAAGATTGTGGTGCGCTCCAGATCAATCTGGCTTTGATTGCCCATATCTCCGAACGATATCGAGTGGATATTCCCGTTGTAATAACCACCGGACCGGAGGGCTCTACCACCGCCCGGGTAATTGGCGATATGATTGCAAGGTACGCTGCCTTCGGGATTAAGAATGTTAAAGTTGTTTGTCAAGGAGAACGCCTGCATCTGACGACCGATGAACAGATAGCTTTCGAAATAAGAGACGGGATGCCGTATCCGGTGACCAACCCGGACGAAACAGGTGGCCCTATAATGAAACTTAAGGCGATCGAAGAGGGCGAAGAAAAAAGTACGCTGGATTGGTTGGCCGAGCGCGGAGCCGACAAAATTATCGTTCTTCAAGGAACAGCAATTTACCACCCAAATCTAATCCCGGTTATGGCGGAAGCGGCTCGAAACTATGATGGCTTGGGAGTAGGTATTCTGCGAAGCCGATTTGCCATGGAGGATCCATTCGGCTCTTTGGTAATATTAAAAACAACCGAAAAAAAACAGTTGGTTATTCTTGAACAGGAAGTACGCAATGCGCAAACATATGTATTAAAAGACCACACTGGGCAATATTTCCTGCCATACAATACCGGATTTTATGTTTTCGACCGAGAGGTTTTAAGAATTAATAACCTGCCAGACTATGCGACACCTCCCAAAGAGGTTTTACCGAGAATCCCGCGTTCTCCTAAAGTAGGTTATGCCGCCACAGACATTTTATCATTGATCCACAAGCCTGCCGTACTAATAATTCAGCCGGATCAATACGGTGTCATCAAAAAGGTTGATGATCTGGAAAGACTTGCGGATATGGCCAAGCGTTTTGGCTTAGATGAGGTCTGCCGGATCGTTATGAGCCGGGGATAACAATAATGGACATGATTTTATTGAGGACTATGTATTATGAGCAAGAAAATACTTGTAGTAGACGATAATCGAATGATGGTGAGTTTCATGACCAAGACTTTAGAAAGGGAGGGACATGAGGTTTTTTCTGCTGAAGATGGTTTAGCAGCGCTGGAAATGCTTACCGCCTTAACTCCTGACATAGTCTTTATTGATCTCGTTATGCCCAAAATTGGGGGGGACAAATTGTGCCAGATCATATGGGAAATGCCACGGCTAAAAGATTGCTATATTGTGATTGTTTCAGGAGCGGTTGGCGAAATGGATCTGGACTACACAAAATTCGGTGCTGATACATGTATTGCCAAGGGACCTTTTGGCGAAATGGCAAAATACGTGTTAGAGGCGGTAAAAGAGTCGGATTCTCCCCGCAAAGCTGATAGGAAAAAACAGATTATGGGTCTTGAAGCTTTGGAAAGTGTCCCGATATATGCACGGCAAATGACCAAGGAGTTGCTTTCCAAAAATCGTCATCTGGAAACTATTTTAGAGAGCATCGCCGAGGGTATTTTGGAGATCCATTCTGAAAGGGTTGTCTATGCGAACTCGGCTGCCGTATTCCTGTTTGGTGTGCCTCAAGAAAAGCTGTTAGCATCATATTTCATTGATCTATTCAATAAAAATTTGCAACCGAGGGTGGCATCTTTGTTGGAAGCAGAAACCGAGAAACCTTTTGAGATTGGCCTGTATAACCCTATAGAGATTAATGACAGACTGGTTATCATCACGAAACTGCCGGTAAAAAGTGATCCATCTATTACCATAATATTGATTACAGACATAACCAGAAGGAAACGGCTTGAAATGCAACTCCAGCATGTCCAGAAGATGGACGCCATCGGCACCATCGCCAGCGGTGTTGCCCACAATTTCAGGAACACACTTGCTGGAATATTGGCCAACACCCAGGTTATTCAGATGAGTTTAAAAGATGATTCTGCATTGCATGAGAATGCAAATCGAATAGACACTTCCGTTAAAAGGGGCGTTCAACTGGTCAATGGCCTGATGCAGTTTTCTCGTAAACAGATCGACAGTAAACTTCAACGTCTCAATCTGGCCGAAGTTGTTCAGGAAACATACCAATTAGTAAAAGAATCTTTCGATAAAAGGATAGATGTTCGTATTGATGTCCCTGAATCATGCCCGGTCATGGGGGATCATTTAGGACTGAGTCAGGCCTTAATGAACTTGTGCACGAATGCTCGAGATAGCATGCCATATGGGGGAGAATTGAGAATAGAAGCTATGCAAAAAGGAGACAAGGCTGTTGTTGTCGTTTCCGACACAGGAAAGGGCATGGATAAGGTTACGGTTCAAAAATGCTTTGATCCCTTCTTTACAACCAAAGAGGTCGGCAAAGGGACCGGTTTAGGTCTTTCCACAACCTATGGCATTATTAAGAATCACAAAGGAGAAATCAGCGTCGCTTCTGAGCCGAATAAGGGAACTATTTTCAAGGTCATCTTGCCCTTGGATATTTCAGAAGAACAGGGCAAACAGGAATACATGACAGAAATTTTGAAAGGAAACGGCGAAAAGATCCTGGTTGTGGATGATGAAATGGAGATATTACAAGCGCTGCCAAGTATTCTTGAGCGACTCGGTTACCAGGCAGCGACTGCCAACAGCGGGAAAGAGGCTATAGAAAAATACAAGGCATGGCAACCCGACGTTGTTTTAATGGACATAGGGATGCCGATAATGGACGGGCTTACTTGCATTGGAAGGATTGCGGATTATGATCCCAATGCCAAAGCCATTATCATATCCGGTTATGAAGAGGATGTGCTAAACGATTTAGATCAACGAAAAAAGAAATTAATTAAAGGATTTTTGGCCAAACCCTTTGGACAATATGAGTTGAGCGCTGCATTAGCTCAATTGCTGAAGTAATAAGTTGCTTTTTTTGTGATTTCTTTATTGTTAATCCATGGTGGTGTTCGCCCAGGACGGCCGTTATATAAAATTGCGGAACGATTTTATAGCTTGAAAAGGTTAAGTTAATCTGATACCTAATTAACGTTCATGTGGTGGGTGTAGCTCAGGAGGTAGAGCACCAGGTTGTGGCCCTGGTGGCCGCGGGTTCAAATCCCGTCACTCACCCCATTTTACAAATCTATTTATCCCATGATTATAGGGGATTGGAAATTACACCAATCCCCTATAATCATTTTGGTGTAAATTTGGTGTAAAATTTTCAGATTTTTCATCCTCGTCTGGTGTTTCGTCAGCCTCTTTTACACTCTGATTATAGACATTATCCATAAATGCAGAGCCGTCATCACGCTG
The DNA here is from genome assembly GCA_032127815.1 of Desulfobacterales bacterium. Taxonomy (GTDB): domain Bacteria; phylum Desulfobacterota; class Desulfobacteria; order Desulfobacterales; family UBA11574; genus Desulfatibia_A. The sequence continues at coordinate 1,371 of JAQBHK010000467.1, read as the reverse complement.
ATAGTTCTTGATATAGGAATAATACCGTTCCAGATACGATAATTCACCGAATTGGGAAGCAGTGGGCGACCATAAAAACTCAGGAACACATAATCTGATTTCTCCATTGTGTGGCTTTCCGCTGGTCTCTCAACGCTTCAACCACCGGGGGCAACATTTTAATGTCTCTGATTGAACCTGGAGTCTTGGGGGGACCTTCTTCGCCCCTAACCCTTGTTTCCCTGACCTTGATGACACCTAACTTAAAATCAGCATTCTTCCATTTTAGACCAGCCATCTCACCGAAACGCATCCCGGCATAAAAAGCCACTATAAAAAAATTCTTGTATAGTTGCTTTACAACATCCAGGAACCGGTGAACTTCCTCGATGGACAGAGGATAAAATTCAGGCTTACTGACTTTCAGATCTTTCACCAACGCCATCGGATTTTTATCTATCAACCCGGCTCTGAAAGCGAACTCCATCAATGAACGCATCGGCACAAGGACATTGTTTTTCCTTTTAATAATCCTTCTACTCTCCAGTTATGTATCGTGCCTGGTGATACATTTAATAAATCCGCAGCTTCCCGCTGGTTCCAGAATTCTTTCCGCCATAGTTTTTCGACCATCGAACTTTACCTCTTTATGCTTGGTATGGCAATCGCCCTATGCTGGTCTGTTCCAGATGATGATGCTGAACATCATCAATGGCGTGCCCAACCGCTCTTAGCGGTCTTTTGGGGCAGAGGTAAGCCCCGCCAGTTTATAGAGAATGGTGCTCTATCGATGGATTTCCCTTGTAAAATTACTCCTTCCTAAAACGCAAAAAGGGCGGTCAATCTCCGATACGGAGACCAACCACCCTCTTGCTTGGTTTAATGGTTATGACGACGCTATGTGGTTCTGGAACTGTTATGCTGGTCTGACACTTCCTTTCGCAGTGGTAAGGGGACGCCCCCCCCTATAAAGATGCCAGCCGATACAACACCAGTTCAATACACATGGAACCCCGGTGCTATGAATCCGGCGATTATTTATCGATGACCATGATGGAGGAAAATGGAATTAAATTTATGGCTTTCTTAAATGGAACTCTCTGGGGTATGCTTGGGTATGGATAGAGTGGGGAACGCCCGTATATGACGCTCCTGGGCGGTCTGAGAGGGTATTATTTAGATTGTTAAAGAAGTAATTTGAGAAGTAATTGAGCGGTTGTATAATGTATCAGAAAACCATTTTTTACCAAATCTATTGATTGCTGTAATCCCTACACCGATAAGGGTTTAGAGTGAAACACCTTAGTAATGGGAGTTGGGTTTGGAGGTTCGGTTTGGATTACTTGGGGATTGTGTGTTGATGATAGTTCTACTGGGGTTTGGGATTTGGGA
>JAQBHK010000466.1:0-5221 GCA_032127815.1 Desulfobacterales bacterium | reverse complement strand
GACCATACGCCCTTCCCTGATCTCTTTGAGGGCTGCTTCAATGTTTAGTTGTGGCATTTTTCTATGTAACCTCTCATTTATTTTTCCATTCACCAGGTTTAAAACCTTCACCTTTCAGGCGAACAGCTTTAGCATTAATATTATAAAAAACCGGTTTTTGCTAAAAACTGCATGTCAATCGACGATTCACCGGTATCATGATTATCGGGATGCCGTTTTCCCGTAACAAAACGTTCAACATATTTGCCGATCATGTCGGTTTCAATATTGATCGTAGCACCTAAGTTCTTAAAGCAGATAGTATTCAAACTGGCGGTATGCGGAATAATACTGACTTCAAAACTGTCCCGACCGCAGTTATTGACGGTAAGACTGATACCATCCACAGCAACCGAACCCTTTACTATTATATAGCGCGCCAGGGATTCCGGTATTCCGATAGTAACAACAACGGCATTGCCTTCCGGTTTTTTCTGTTTTACGACCCCCATACCGTCGATATGCCCGGAAACCAGGTGGCCGTCAAGACGGTCGCCCAGGCGCAGGGCACGCTCAAGGTTAACACGCTCCCCGATTTTAGCCTTTCCCAAGGTGGTCTTTGCCAACGTCTCGGGAGACACATCGACGTTAAAACGTCTTCCGCCGATTGCAACCACTGTCAAACAGGCACCGCTGACTGCAATGCTGTCGCCGATCTTGGCCTGATCAAGAACTATATCTGCTTCCACGGTGAAGCGTTTGCCCTGGCCGGCAGGCTGTATCTCTTTAATAGTACCGAGACTTTCTATGATACCGGTAAACATCGTATAGGCTGTAAGATAATGTTTTTGGTTTAGTGATTTAATAGTCTATAAGTAATTTTTTCCCATTAACGGAGAAGATGCTTGATACTGGATACTGGATAAAAATTTTCAAAAACAAATAATCATCAAAGATCCGGCATCGAGCATCCAGCATCTATCTTTTGTCAAGATACCCTTCGATCATGACATCATCGCCGAATTGCCTGACGCTGATATCTCTAACCGGCAGGCACTCTTGCATCGATTCCGGGCCCGGTCCCCGGCATACAGGAACACCGTCATCTCCACCCAAAATCTTGGGAGCGTAAAAGAAGACAATTTTATCAACGATATCTGCTGCAAGAGCTGATGTAATCACCCGGCTGCCTCCTTCTATCAGGAGGCTGGTTATACCCAAAGCACCCAGATGCGCCATAAGCTTGTCAAGATCTATCAGATCGTCTTTAACAGGGGATTCTATAACCTTGGCGCCCTTTTTTTCTATTTTCGACTTTTTAGCCTCAGAAACAGAAGGGCCGGTGATAATGAGTGTATCAGAATCAGAATCAAGCCGCAACAATTTCGCAGTCTCCGGAATTCGCAGGCGGGAATCAAGAATAATCCTTGCAGGATCCCGGCCCTTTTGCTGCATGGTGCCGGTCAGTCGGGTTGTTAAATGGGGGTCATCCCTGATGACAGTGTCAATTCCGACCATAATAGCATCTACAGCATGCCGGAGTCGATGAACGAACTGCCTCGATTCTTCACCGGTAACCCACCTGGAATCCCCTGTCCTGGTTGCGATCCGGCCGTCCAGCGTAGCAGCACATTTTACAATTGTAAACGGCTGTTTTGTTTTAACGTAGCTGATAAAAACTTCGTTCAGTCTCTTTGCTTCGTCTTCACAAGTACCCAAGGTAATATTTATGCCGCGGTGTTTCAAATAGTCCATGCCGTTGCCCTGAACATCGGGGTTGGGATCTTTGATAGCGACAACAACCCGACGGATGCCGGCGTCGAGGATTTTTGCGGTACAAGGCGGTGTTTTCCCGGTATGGTTGCAGGGTTCGAGGTTCACATAAAGCGTTGCGTCTTTTGCATCGATTCCGGCATTATCAATGGCATTGACTTCAGCATGGGCACTGCCGGCGGCCTGGTGATACCCTTTACCGACTATTTTGCCGTCTTTTACAATGACAGCGCCGACCATCGGGTTGGGTGACGTAAAGCCCCGTCCTTTTTCAGCAAGTTCGAGGGCTATTTTCATGAAATGTTCGTCGTCCATTTTCGCCTCAACCGATATCGTTCATGCAATATTCAGGCTAATCCAAAGGGTGAACAATTTGATAAGTTTTAACCAAAACAATGCAGATAATTTGTCACAGAGCGAAGTACCTATAAACCAGCACCAAAATGCTGCATATATTTTAAGTCGTTATCTAAGTTTTATGTAAAATGGCCGGATTAATGTTTATGGTTTCGTAAAAAGTCAAAAACCGACGTTTTACGCATTCATCAATGTTTGTTCAACAGAGTTTTAAGCTCGGCGACAAAATCGTTAACATCTTTGAATTCTCTGTAAACCGAAGCAAACCTTACATAGGCAACATCGTCTAACTCATGAAGTTTCATCATAATTCTTTCGCCAAGTTGGTGGGAAGGTATCTCTTTCTCACCGGTCTCCCGGAGGTCGCGTTCCAGTTCGTCGAGAAATTGGTCGATAACGTGCACACTGATGTTCCGTTTTTCGCAGGCCTTTTTTATCCCTGTTCGTACCTTTTCACGGGAAAATATTTCGCGGCGCCCATCCTTTTTAATTAGCATAACAGTTACTTCTTCGATATACTCGTAAGTTGTAAAGCGCCGGGTGCAAAGAAGGCATTCCCTGCGTCTGCGGACGGCATTCCCATCTTTACTTAACCTGGAGTCGATGACTTTGTTGTCAATTTCGCCACAAAATGGACACTTCATGAATCCTCCCTGTTTGCGGTTTAAGCGTGATGGATTCGTAAAAAGTCGAATTCATCGAGAGTTGATAGTAAAAGAAACTGTTTTGTAAGTCCCGAATGCTTTCGGGACGTTGTCTAAAATCGCGATATGATTTTATAGTTGTATAACTTCAATGCCGGCGGCTTCCAGCATATCACCGGACATGGCATCAGCGTACCCGGATTGGTAATAGATCTTTGAAATACCGGCATTTATAATCATTTTAGCACATATGGAACACGGCAGATTTGTGCAGAAAAGCGTGGATCCCTTAATGGAAACACCATGAAGTGCAGCCTGAATAATTGCATTCTGTTCAGCATGTATGCCCCGGCATAATTCATGATTTTCCCCGGATGCCACATTCAATTGCTCCCGCAGGCAACCGACCTCACGGCAGTGTTCGATACCGGTGGGGGCTCCGTTATAGCCGGTGGCAAGAATCCTTTTATCTTTTACGATGATAGCACCGACCGCACGCCTGAGGCACGTGGTGCGTTTGGCCACCAAAAACGTAATATCCATAAAATAAGTTTCCCATGAAGGGCGACCACTTTCACCTGACACTAATATTCAGACTCCTTCTTGGTACATTGGAAAAGCGTCGCAGAGTTCGCTAACCTTTGCGCGCGTAACCGCAATTAGGCTTTCATCCGCTATGTTTTGCAGGACATCAATCAGAAGCCCGGCGATAATTTCCATCTGTGCCTCTCGCATACCGCGTGTAGTTATGGCAGGTGTGCCAATGCGGATACCGCTTGTTATAGTCGGGCTTAATTTCTCGAACGGTATAGAATTTTTATTGATGGTAATTCCGGCACGGCTCAGAGTGTCCTCGGCCTCTTTTCCGGTTATATTCAAATTTCTCAGATCCACAATGATCATGTGGTTATCAGTACCATCGGAGATTAGTTTTAAGCCTGCGTCCATCAAATGCATTGCTAAGGCTTTGGCATTTTTTACAATATTTACCTGATACTCTATGAATGATTCATTCAGGGCTTCTTTGAATGCGACCGCTTTTGCGGCAATGACATGCATTAGCGGTCCACCCTGAATTCCGGGAAATATCTCTTTGTTCAAGACGGTAGCGTAATCTTCTTTAGCTAAAATCAGACCCCCGCGTGGTCCTCTCAATGTCTTGTGCGTTGTCGAAGTGACAACATCCGCAAACGGTGTTGGAGACGGATGAATTCTTGCCGCCACCAGACCGGCGATGTGCGCCATGTCCACCATTAAAAGGGCGTTTACCGATTCAGCTATTTGGGCAAAGGCTTTAAAGTCAATTGTGCGCGGGTAGGCGCTGGCTCCGGCAACGATCATTTTAGGTTTGTGCTTGCGTGCCAGCTGCGCCAATTCATCATAGTCGATGGTTCCTGTCTCTTTGTTGACGCCATAGGAATGGAAATTGTAAAGCCTTCCTGAAAAATTGGCCGGACTTCCGTGTGTAAGATGCCCTCCATGAGACAAGTCCATCCCAAGCACCGTATCCCCCGGCTCCAGCAGAGCAAAATAGACAGCCATGTTAGCCTGTGATCCCGAGTGCGGCTGAACATTAGCGTAAGCAGCATCAAACAGTTCCTTGGCGCGATCAATGGCAAGGTTTTCGGCAACATCAACGTATTCGCATCCGCCATAGTAGCGCTTACTCGGATAACCCTCGGCATACTTATTTGCAAGAACGCTGGCCTGAACAGCCATAACCGCCCGGCTGGCAATATTCTCCGATGCGATCATTTCCAGTGTGCCTTCCTGTCTGGCAAGTTCACGTTCAATTGCACCGGCAATCTCAGGATCTATTTGCTCAATAAGCTTTGCGTACAAATCTTTGCACCTCTCTGATAACGAATAGCAACATAGACGTTCAAAGGTTCAGCGTTCGGAAGTTCAGGGTTGTTCTTTGTGTTAACCTTTACTAACTGGCCCCGAACCTCCCGGCACGACATAGCCTCAACGTAGATGGTTTAACCTTTGAACCTTGAACCTTTGAACGGTTATAATACCCAATTAGGATGTTCATACCATATGATGGTCTCTTATACAAAAAGAAACACAAGATGTCCAACTCTTTAACACCGTGGATGCTATTTTATAAATTTGCAGAACGCTTTTATTAGTCCGGCTGATCGAACTTTTCTATGCGCATCCGGTGACGTCCGCCGTCAAAGGGTGTTTCCAGCCATGTTCTTGTCATTTCCAGGGCAAGTCCTTCTCCGATAACACGCGCGCCCAGCACCAGTATGTTGGAATCGTTGTGACGCCTGCTCATAATCGCGCTAAAAAGATCGCTGCAAAGTGCCGCACGCACGTGCCGGAATCTGTTGGCGACCATGGACATGCCTATTCCGGTGCCGCAAAGGAGTATGCCGCGCTTGAATTTTCCGGTTGAAACCAGAGAGGCAACCTTTTTTCCAAAGTCCGGATAATCGACTGAATCTTGGCTATGAGTG
>JAQBHK010000465.1:0-6098 GCA_032127815.1 Desulfobacterales bacterium | reverse complement strand
GTTTTCGAACAGCTCTTTTTCATGTTTGGCGTATCCCTTAACGGTTTCCACTAGATTGGGAATAAGGTCGTATCTTCTCTTTAACTGGTTTTCTACCTGCGCCCATTTACCTTTAACATTTTCATCCATGGCAATAACATTATTATAACCGGTTACGATCTTACCCAGTGCCATTAAACCGATAAGTAAGATAACGCCTAATGTGATTAGTATGATTTTCAGTTGTTTTGACATATTCTCCTCCAGTAAATTATCATCCTCAAGTTTTGCACACCATACTTTAACGATGCGCTTTACTCGTAAAGGTTGGATGGTGTTTTTTAAAAGGCAAAATACCTCGAAAACTGCGTAAAAAGTTATGTTCTTACAATCCAACCAGGCCAGGCGCAACCACAGCGTTTGTCGAAGTTTTGTGTTCTATTGACGTATGATAAAATGATATTTGATGTCCAGGCGCCGTCAACAAAGCGAAAACGCCCTGTTTATATTTTGCCTTTTAAAAAATATTATCCAACCCTTGGCCGCTAAGGATTTTGATTTAAATCAGGGTGCGAAACTTGAGTATAGTATCTACCAACCTCCTGATGCGCCGCCGCCGCCGAATCCGCCACCACCGCCGCCACCGAAACCGCCGAATCCGCCGCCACCGCCCCATGAGCCCCTTCTGCCTCCCATGGATGAAAACAGGAATAATAGAAAAAACAGCCTTGGATTTTTAATAAACAACACCACCATTACTAAGAGAAACAAGATCGTCACGATTGTATTTAACAGACCAGCGGGTTGGCCTTCTCTTAGCGGTCGACTGCGACGCTTTAATGTGGGCATTCCGTCTATTTTAACTCCCGAATCCGCGGCAATCTCATTAGCTATTGCTGCGGAAACGGTAAAAATACCATTTGAGTAGTCCCCCTTTTTTAAAAAAGGCACGAGCAAGTCGCGGCCCAGGCTGCCGACCAAACTGTCCGGTAGCACACCTTCGAGTCCGTATCCGACCTCTATTCTGTACTTGCGATCTTTCACGGATATCACAAACAGCACTCCGTTGTCTTTACCTTTCTGACCGAGTTTCCATTTGTCATGGGCAATATTTAATGAAAAGTCTTCGATGGATTCGCCTTCGAGGCTCCCAATCGTCAATACAACCAGTTGGGCTGTTGTTTTCTGTTCCAGTTGCTGCAGATATCCGTTCAGTCTGTTTTCTGCGGCATCATCAACAATACCGGCAAGGTCAACGACATATTGGGAAGGCCTTTCCGGTACAGCAACGGAATGGGAAACAGAGACAGCTGTAAGGCATAAAAAGAGGGTTATTAGCAGAAATGAACATCTATTCTTTAATGTCATCTGTAATATCCCCAAGTTTCTCAATTGCCGCATAGTAGTCTTCGAAGATGGTGTTAAGCTGCTCTATCGCCAGCCTCGTTTTCTGTTTTTTTTGTTTTGAAACCAGTCTGAACACACTGGTATTTACACCGGAAACCTCTTCTAGAATTTTCAAAACGTCGTCGTTTCTTAAAGGGGGTTCCTTTCCGAGAATAAAAATAATACCCCTGAAAAGTGGAATATACCCTGAATAAGAATTGATAAACATATTTGTAAGCACTTTGCTATCACCTGATGAAGAGATATAACCCTGGCGCAAACCGATCATCCTGACTTTAAGCTCTCTTTCGCATTGCAGTCTGAGATCAGATCGATTTATTTCCAGACCCTGAAAGAGATCTTCTCCATATATGGTTTTGTGTAATAGCTTTATGTTCAAAAACTCGAGGGGAAAGACGTCCAAGGAATTCGTAATATATTCAGAGGTCATGATCAGGGGAGCTGCAACACTTTTTTTCCCGTATTTTTTCCCCAAAGGAGCAAGAAGCTCAAGAAACTTCAAATCCATTTTAGTCAGGACAAAAACTGAATTGATGTCTGATTTTTTAGGGTCAAAATCGTCCGTCAGGGCACTTCCTGTGATGGTTATGGAATGAATTTTATCCTGGCAGCTGCTTAATATTTCATCTTGAAAGGGTATGAACTTTTCAACGACCACATCTTTAAGATTAGGATCAATCATAAAAACCTCCAGGCTATGAGAATATCACCCTAATCGAGCAAAACGCTCGTTGTCCGTTGTTCGTTGTCTGTTTTCCGCAGCTACTTTAGAGGAAATGAACTACCCCGCAGCAGAGCTGCGAGGTATCAAAATGAATTTTTATCTTATTAACCCCGATGCAGAGCATCGAGGAATTCTTTTGATTAAAGTCTCGATTTATTAATCTTCAGCCAAAGCGTTATCATAACGCGGATAAACCGAGTTATATTTACAACTGACAGCGGACAACAAACACCTGACACATTGAGTTTTAACTTAATTAGGGTATCATATAGTTCAAGGCTATGAAAATAAAAAACTGCAGATAAAACCGTTTCGTATTTCTTATAGGTATCGTACACTTCACTTTTTAGGGCGCATAAACGTAGCTTTAAGCCCAAATGCGATTGTTCATGCGTGAAGTCTTTTGCTTTCGGCCCTTATTCGCCCCTGAAAATTTGTGGTGTGGTCTCCTTTGTCCCTGCGGACTCTCTTTACGAACGAATGCCGGGGCGTTGTAGTCAAAGGCTGGCAGGGTCCGTTGCTCGATCTTGGAACCGATGATTCGATTGATGGCACAAACCATCTCGCGATCGTCTCCGGTAACAAGGGTGAAAGCTTCGCCACTGTGAGTGGCGCGGCCGGTTCGACCGATACGATGAATGTATGCTTCGGGAGTTGAAGGAATGTCGTAGTTAATGACATGTGATATCCGGGTTACATCAATTCCGCGCGCGGCGATATCGGTGGCCACCAGGATCTGAAAAGTCCCATCCCGAAAGCCATCCAATGCAGCCTGACGTTTTCCCTGGGAAAGGTTTCCTTGCAGCGCAGCCGACCGGTAGCCGGCAACAACCAGTGTCTTCCCCAGGCTCTTGGCGCGGTGCTTGGTTCGAGTAAAGACCAGAACCGATCTGATAGGGGTGGTACCCAACAGATTTAACAAAAGCGCCGTTTTCAGATGCTGGGCGACCGGGTAGAGCGCATGACTGACAGTCTCGGCAGGTGCGGTGATTCCTATCTGGACAGTGACTGGATTTCGCAGGATATCCTTGGCCAAGCGTCGTATTGCAGTGGGCATGGTAGCCGAGAAAAGCAGCGTCTGGCGCTTTTGCGGAAGATGCATCAAAATTCTTCTGATATCGGGGAGAAAACCCATATCGAACAATTGGTCGGCTTCGTCTATTACCAGCACTTCCAGTTGGGAGAGATCGACGGTATGACGGCCGAGATGGTCCAAAAGTCTGCCGGGGCAGGCAACGACAATATCGGCACGCTTCAGTTTCTGAATCTGTGGGTTAATACCCACGCCACCGTAAACCGCAACGCTTTTAAGGCGTGTTTTGTGCCCCAGGATTTCGATAGCCTGGTGAATCTGTTCGGCCAACTCTCGAGTAGGGGCCAAGATCAGAGCACGAATGCGACCGTGTTTACCCTCCATCAATCGATTCAGGATTGGTAGTACAAAAGCAGCCGTTTTACCGGTGCCTGTTTGGGCCAGCCCCATCACATCGCAACCCTTCAGGATCGGCGTGATTGCCTGAGCCTGAATCGGGGTCGGAATTACATAACCGGCTTCTAAAACGCCAGCCGCAACAGCGGGATGAAAATTAAATGCTTCAAAATTCAATATATACCTTCTTTCTGTGTTCCAATAAAAAAAGCCCCGGAGTTATTCCGGGGCTTACGTATATTTTTTGATTGACAACCAGGAACACTATTTTTGAATAGATATTATAGTTTACAGAATTCTCTGTCAAGCTTTAAAATTGACAAATCCACATCTTCGATTTTAGAGGGTCCTCAGAATGTAAGATTGCTTGCCTGTACCAATAGGCCGCATCAGATGATTATCATCGAAGATCACGATAGAAAATCGCAATTTTTTAGGCTTTAGGTTTTATTTATACCCTACTAATGATTGCTACGGTTCTTATGTCCGGTTGCCGTTAACTAAAAGCGTCTTCCTCCGCCCTGTCGTTCTCCACCACTCCTTGGTCCGCTACCACCTCTTGATCCGCCACCACCTCTTGATCCGCCACCACCCCTTGGTGATCCTCCACCACTCCTTGGTGATCCAGATCTTGTGCCACCTCGGTCGCCTTCAGAGCGAGGGCGGGCCTCATTGACATTAAGGTTTCGCCCTTTCAGGTCCTTACCATTCAAACCTTCGATTGCAGACTGTGCTTCAGTTTTAGCGGCCATCTCCACAAATCCAAATCCTTTTGATCTGCCAGTGAAATTGTCTTTTATAACCTTGACGGTGTCGACCTCTCCAAAGACCTCAAAAGCCTCTTTTAAATCCTCTTCGGTCACCTCATACGACAGATTGCCTACGTAAATGTTCATTCTGATCTCCTCAATAGTCACAAAAAAAATTGGCAGTTTAATTTATTCATTAAATATCAAATAAGTGCACTCCATAGCAAATCCAGAAAATGTTATTGATATCCGTCTTTCTAATCTGTAAATGTCCGCAGCATGGCTTATGCAAGGTTTCATTTAGCTATATCTTTTCAAGACAACTAATTCAATATTATTCATCATCCTTGGAAAAGAGGATTTGATCGTCAAAAACCACTTCAGAAAATGAATTAGCGTTGTGTTCGAATAATTCGATCACTCTTTCGACAAGAATTTCCACACAGGAACGAATTGGGAAAAAATTATCGGATCGAAGCTCTGAAATCAAAGCCTCCTTTCCTTCGCTAATAGCGGCACGAATCATATCACCATCGTAGGTCACCTTGTGAATAAACAAAAATTTCTCATTGGCTGGCTCGAAATATTCACGTTTTCGTGATTTCTGCCCAAGTACGGCAAATTCTTTGATTGAAAGGCGATTTGCCTCATCATCCATCGATATATCATATCTTTGAAGCATTATATCCTCCATGAATCGACAAAGCCTTTTTTATACTTTGCCGTTTTAATTGCTTGAAGACGAAAAGAAATGGTCTTTCTAGTAAAGGAGATAAACGTCAAGTGTATGCGGCCTAAGGTTGATCAGACTGATCTGGATTCTCTTCAGATGTTATAGTCTTTTTATCCATTTTGCGTTGCCTTTTTTCATCTTTCTTTTTTTTCTTTGCTAATTCTTTCTGACGTTTATTGAATTGATAATTTGATCTTGCCAATTTGTTACCTCCTTGGCCGTTATTTCTGACAATGACAAAATATGAAGATTCTTTACCTGAACTTTTTCCGGTTTAAGATCTGATGATAGCGAATCGAGCAGGTATAGTTTAAAATGAAATAAAAAGACACTCCATTGCTATTGGTAGGAGTGCCCTTTTTGATAGAGACAGGAAGTTAGATTACAGTGACATTGACTGCAGAAGGACCTTTAGGTCCTTGCTCTATGTCAAAGGAAACTCGGTCGCTTTCATTGAGGGATTTAAAACCGTCTGCGTTGATTGCTGAATGATGAACAAACACATCCGCTCCGTCTTCCTGCTCAATGAATCCAAACCCTTTTCGATCATTAAACCACTTAACAGTTCCACTTGCCATGATAACATCCTCCTTATCTTAAGATTTTCAACGTCTCATGCTGAAGGATGTTACAAAAACATATGAATTGTTCCTACAGAAAGAAACTGCCTCGCCAATTCCGGGCAGGGCTAAATGATACTTATGAATACTAACTCTTTTTTATCCCGAAAGCAACCTAATTGTCTATTTTTTAAATAAACATGTAAAAACAAACTGTTGGGATAAACATCGCTTGCCATGCTGCGGAGTCAAATCAAGTCGATGACATCTGAGGATTAAGGTTGGATGATAGCAAATTGCGAAGGTATAAATTCAAACAAAAAAAGGCATCCCCTCAATAATAGAAGGAATGCCCTTTTTACTCAGAATATAAGGTTAAATCACAGTGACATTTGCAGCGGCAGGACCTTTTTGTCCTTGCTCTATATCAAAGGAAACTCGATCGCCTTCACTGAGGGATTTAAAACCGGCTGCATTGATTGCTGAATGATGAACAAACACATCCGCTCCGTCTTCC
>JAQBHK010000464.1:0-11545 GCA_032127815.1 Desulfobacterales bacterium | reverse complement strand
AACAGCTTTTTGGTCCGTTCCTCGATGGCTTCCAGCAGCTTGGCAATGTTTTTCTGCACTGCCGCAGGCGGGGTGGCAGCCTGCACGGTCTGCAGTTCCCGCCGGGCGTCCTCGTAGCGCCCCATGCTGAAATACGTTGTGGCCAGCTCCAGTCGAGCCCGGTGCAATTGGGGATCGATTGCAAGCATCTTCTTGAACTTTGCGATGGCCAGTCGGTTCTCGCCGACCTGCATGGCGCTGGTGCCGATCCAGAACATAACGTCCGTTGTCTCCACCTGATCCGCTATCTCTTTGAAAATAGGCAACGCCGTTGCAAATTTACGGTCGTAGTAGAGAATAAGGGCCTCTGCCAGCTTTTTGTCCAGAGCGTCGATCTCTTCTTGCGTCATCCGGCTAAGTTTTTCGATGGCTTCTTGATTGGCCGCCTTAAAATCAACGTCTCCAGCAGGTTGATTTTGGGCGATGATCAAGGAGCCCCCGAAACCGGAAGGTTGTGCTCCGGCAAAAGGGATGCACGTGAACAAAATCAACGCCGGCAAAAAAAATAATTTAAGATAAGGAATTTTAAAATGCATAACCATCTCCCCCTGATCTAACACGATTAGCAGTATCGGAAAGGATTAACATCTCATGTTGCCGCTCACCGGCAAATCACATCATGATGTCATGCCGATATTCGTTTAATTTAAGAGGTTAATTCGTCAGTGTGAATAAAAAGCGTTTAGAAATGGCGCATATAAATAGTTTTTAATGGATTTAGTTTAATCTATGAAACAGGTCAAAATATGTCAACAACAAATTCATTCATGTACACGGGTCATGGCTCCTTTCCTGTTTTATTTAATGGAAAATAATGCTATAAGGGAAATTATGATCCGCAAAGCAACCATAAAAGACATCAAAGCTATACACAAACTTCTTCAGGGATACGGAGATAAAGGCGAGCTTCTGCCGCGCCCGTTAAGCGTTCTGTATGACCATGTCAGGGATTTTTCAGTTTACGTGGATGCTAAAAAGGACAGGGTTATCGGCTGTTGTGCTCTCCAGTTCTGCTGGGAAAACCTTGCCGAAATTAGATCTTTGGCGGTTCACCCTGAGCATCAGAGAAATAAAATCGGATCAAAGCTCACGGAAACCGTTCTTGAAGAGGCTAAATCATTTGCCGTCAAAAAAATCTTTGTGCTGACCTACCGGCCCGGCTTTTTCGAAAGATTCGGTTTTTTAGAAATCGACAGATCTCAGCTTCCTCTCAAAATATGGGCGGACTGTATCGTGTGTGTCAAGTTTCCGGACTGCGACGAAACCGCCATGATGAAAAAACTATAAAATCGTATCTCGATTTTATGTGTAGATGATATTTAGTGCCAGCGGCGGGTACTTCCATACGCCTGGTTTGGGAAGAATATGCTGCCCGCCGACTGACAACCAGTTTACGTCAAGTTTGATCTCTTGTAATTTGCCGTCGTCCGGCGGCCGGGCATGATTGGTGATGGCGTAGGTAGCCTGAAAGATACAGATACCATCTTCTTTTTCACGCGCTACGACATAATTCTTTTTAAATGTCTTGGGCGCAAGGTTGCCGGCCGCGGCAATCTGATCCAGCTCTTCATTTGTAAACTTCATCAGAATAGCTTTGGAAACACCTCTTTCAGAAATTCGGATCACCGCTCTCGACTCACTGCTGCCGGCATATACCGTCGTAATACACGGAATTCTTTTCATATATTGGGATGCCACAATAGCAGCCGTCCTTCTGCCGCCGATCATTACAGGCATGCAGTAATATTCAAAAAACTTTTTCTGAATATCTTCGGCGTATTTATCTCCTTTCTCATACAGGTCCTTTGATATATAACGGAGGCTGCAGGCCAGATCCTCGGCGGCATCCGCAATCGGCCAGTCGACGCGCACATGAAAATGGGAAAGGTTGTATCTATCCTTAGACTTGCTGGCCGGATCTCTTTGGATAAGTAGGGCATAATCCACGGGAAGCAACGATTTCAGTAAATCAATGAAATGGTCTGACTCCAGGTATTTCCGGCTTCTTTCAAATTTGCCCGAAAGCGGCAGTGATTCGTACCCGAGAAGATTTTTTTTTGTGGTTTTATTGACGTTAAGGAACCGTATGTATTTCTTATGGGCTTGCGTGATCGTATCCTCCACAAAAAGCACCAGAAAAGCATTCTGATGTTTATGCTCTATTCCAGGAATGCGCGCGCGGGGTTTCAGTTCGCGCTTTTCTACAAACGGATAGGGAAGCTGGCGGCTGCTAAAATTGTTATAGGAATCTATCAGTGCATACTGCAGAATATGCTGGTCCATTTCATCCCGCAAAAGTTCGTAATAAGAACGCCTTAATCTGCTGGCCTGGCTTAGTTCTTCTCTTACGCTCCAGAAAGCCAATGTCTTCTCCTGCTTTTATTAACCTAAATCGAGTAATTTTTTGCGAAAATATATGCTGAAACCTTGATGCATAGGGATTGGTGTAGCTCTTGTAAAAAATAGTTCAATTTAGGTTTAAGTATCAATATTTTCTTTTAATACCATTATTTAAGGATGTCGTCAACGGTGTATTTTTCTAATTATGTAAAAAAACTCCCCGACTGCTGATCTAACTTTTGATAGGATATAGACCGTTAAGTAATCCGGGTTAGGACACTTTATTATTGACCGCATCCAAGGCAGCTACTGCCGGCAGGGTCTTGCCCTCCAGAAGGGTGAGAAAAGCTCCCCCACCTGTCGAAACGTAGGTAATTCTGTCCATTTCCCCGGTTTTGTGTAGCGCAACATCCGTATCGCCGCCGCCGACGATAGAGAGCGCATATGAATTGGCCACACTGTGCACCATGGCGATTGTACCCCGGCTGAAGGCATCCATTTCAAATACGCCCAAAGGGCCATTCCAGACAATTGTCTTGGCGTCGTACAGAGCTTCTGAATATAGTAAAGACGTGGCCGGACCGATATCCATAACCATCCAATCATTCGGTATTTCCTGGGTCGGTACAATCTTAATTTCAGCTTTGGGATCAAAATGGCTCGCTACCACCACATCCACCGGAAGATAGAATTTGATGCCCCTTTCAGCAGCCATTGCCATCACAGCACATGCCACCTCTTTGAGGTTGTCTTCTACTCTCGACTTACCAACATTATACCCTGAGCATTTCAGGAATGTGTTGGCCATGGCACCTCCGATGAGAAACTTGTCGACATGCTCCAGCATGTTCTCTAAAGCTCCCAGTTTGCTCGATACTTTTGAGCCGCCGACAATGGCTACAAGAGGACGCATCGGATTGGCCATGGCCTGCTTAAAATAGTCCAACTCCTTCTGAAGTAAAAACCCGGCAGCGCAGACCGGCGCATATTTTGTTATGGCGACCACAGATGCATTGATACGATGCGATACGGCAAACGCATCATTGACATATACATCACAAAGTCCCGCCAGTTTCTTTGCAAACGTATCGTCATTATTCTGTTCCTCGGGATGGTAGCGCAAATTCTCAAGTAGAACTACATCACCTTGTTTCATATTCGACAACAATGCACTTGTTTCTGAACCGACGCAGTCTTTGGCCATTATAACTTCTTTTCCAAGGAGCCTCCCGAGGCGTTTGGCCACGGGAGCCAGGCTGAATTCGGGGACTACTTTCCCCTCCGGACGCCCCATATGTGAGGCCACGATCAGCTTGGCCTGATGGTCCAGGGCATACTGCAAAGTCGGCAAAACTGCCCGTATTCTGGCATCATCCGTAATATTCTGATGAGCATCCATGGGGACGTTGAAATCAACCCTAAAAAAGACTTTTTTCCCAGCAATATCAATATTTTTGATCGTCTTCATGGCCCTCTCCTTCCATTTCAGCCTTTTGTCTTCGTGTCTATCTTACGCCTTAACTCTTTTTTTTGGGACCACCTTTCCAGAAAACTCATCACACCGGACGCATAAGCTCTGTCTACCAATTCTTCCCGGACGCGCAGGCCGTCCGTCGCCTGCAGGGCGACTTTTAAACATTCTGTTTTGTGGAAACATAACAGGCATTTTTCCGGGGTTTCCCTCAAGCCGTCCTTACCTTTTGGAAAAACAGTATCAAGCCGGCTAAAACACGACGGTAATTTGTTTTCCACTTATCTCACACCTTATCAGGAGCTTTGAGTTTGCGTATCAAACTCACGATTCATCCGAGCGATATAACCTTGATCCGCAAAACTGAAATATCTGTTGTTACCTACAATCAGATGCTCGTGGACCGTAATGCCGACTACCTTGCAGCTAAAAACAAGCCGGCGGGTAATGGCCACATCCTCGGCCGACGGCGCGGGGTCGCCGGAAGGATGGTTGTGGGCAAAAATCAGGGCGGCGGCATGATGATTCAAAGCTGCAACTATAACCTCCCGCGGATAAACAGAGCTTGCAGTTAAAGTCCCCTCAAAGAGCGTCTCGGTGGTAATAACACGGTTTTTGGCATCCAGGAAAATTACATTAAAGCATTCACGGTTTTTGTCTCTGATACTGTGGTAAAGGTAGTCGAACAGCTCTTTGGAGTTGTTCAAGGGATCTTTCTCGATTAATTTCTGCCCAAGATACCGATCCCCGACAGCCTTTACCAGTTTGATGCCCATCAGGTTTTTAGGGCCGATCCCTTCGACTTCGCAAAGCTCCTTGGCAGATGCTTCAAGTACGCCCGGCAGGGTTTTAAAGCGTTGCAAGGCAGACTTGGCAACAGTCTTACAGTCTTTTCGCGGAGTGCCCAGGGTTAAAAGGAGCTCAACCACTTCATAGTCATGGAATCCAGACAGGCCCGATTTAAGAAACTTTCCTCGCAACCGCTGCCGGTGGCCCTCCCCTTTATGTCGTTTGCTTTCGGTCATAACTGGTTGCTAGTTACTCGTTGCTGGTTATTACCCCTTGATCCCTGCTTGCCCGGCGTAGCCTTGGCGAAGACGGGACCTCCGACCTCCGACCTCTGGCTTCCGACCTACGACCCCTGACCTCATGAATTCCTCAGCATCTCCTGGTCATCCAGCTCATTTTTAAGATCACGAGTCATAAGTCTGCGTACGGCTTCGATCGGTGAAATATCTTCGTATAGAATGTGGTAGACCTCGTGGGCAATGGGCATATCAACGCCAAGCTTGTTTGACAGATTGTAAACTGACTTAGCGGTTTTAATGCCCTCTGCAACCATACGCATTTGTGCCAGGATCTCGGTTAATTTCATGCCTTGTCCTATCTTTTTGCCCACGGTGTGGTTCCTGCTGAGACTTCCGGTGCAGGTCAGCACCAGATCTCCGACACCGGCGAGTCCTGCAAAAGTATGCGGGTTGGCCCCAAGCTTGGTGCCCAGTCGACGAATCTCTGCAAGGCCTCTGGTGATCAAAGCGGCCCTGGTATTTAACCCAAGCCCCAGTCCGTCAATGATGCCGGCGGCGATGGCGATTACATTCTTGACGGCACCGCCCAGTTCAACGCCGATAACGTCATGGCTGGTATAGACTCTGAAATAGGGCGTGGCAAAAACATGCTGTACATATCTGGCGACCCGCTCATCTTTTGATGCCACCGTGACAACGGTGGGGAATTTCTGGGCGACTTCCCGGGCAAAACTCGGGCCGGAAAGAGCTGCAAAAGAGCTTTCCGGAATTACAGTAAGGACCTCTTTAAGCACAGAGGACATGGTCAGGTGGGTCTTGTTCTCAATACCTTTAGAGGCCGACACCACAATGGTCTCCTCAGAGAGATGAGCTGACATTGTCTGCACTGTTTCCCGCATAACATGTGATGGGACGACAATCAGTACAAGTTCTTTCCCGGAAACCACCCGGGCCATATCATTGTGAGGCCGCAAATTGCTTGAAAGGGGAAAGTCCGGGAGAAAAATCTTGTTTTCGGCAAATGTCTCAATCTGTTCTTTTACTTCCTCTTCAAATACCCATAAATCTATTTTAAAACCTTTTAAGCCCAAAAGATTCGCCAGAGCGGTACCCCAGCTACCTGCTCCCACAACCCCGATTTTTATATCATTTATATTGATTCCATTTTTCATTCGAACATTTTCCTATCATCAGCTGATGTCATGCTCTTTTTCTGCAAGCCTGGCAACACCGGCAACCTTTTCGCCGGGCGTCATCCCGATTAGCTTTACACCTTGGGTATTTCGGCTGATCACCGAAATGTCACTTACAGCCATGCGTATAAGCTTGCCACTGTCCGCCATCAGCATCAAGTCATCATCATTGTCAACAAGGAGGCTGCCGACGACCTGTCCGTTGCGCTCAGTGGTCTTAATCGTAATAACACCTTTACCACCGCGCTTCCTCAGAGGGTATTCATCAATAGAAGTTCTCTTCCCGTATCCATTTTCCGTGGCAGTAACTAGAGTCTGGCCATGGCTTAACACTTCCATGCTCACTATGCGGTCGTGCACAGCAAGCTTTAAACCCCGCACTCCTCTGGCAATTCGGCCGGTCGGGCGCACATCAGACTCGTGAAACCGTATTGATTGGCCCATGGCGGAGCCTAAAAAGACATTCCAGGTGCCGTCGGTTATTCTGGCCGATATCAACTCATCCCCGGGGAGAAGGCTTAAAGCAATAATACCTCCTGCTCTGGGTCTGCTAAACGCCATAAGATCCGTCTTTTTGACCAGTCCGCTGCGGGTGGCCATAATAATGTAAGAACCAGGATCAAATGACTCCACTGCCAGCACAGTGGTAAGGTTCTCATCCTTATCAAAGTTTAAAAGGTTAACGATGGCTTTACCACGGCTCTGACGGCCGGCCCGCGGGATTTCATACACCTTGCACCAGTAAACCTTGCCCAAATTTGTGAAAAACAGAAAGGTATGATGGGTGGAAGCCACAAAAAGATGGCTGACAAAATCTTCTTCCTTCACACCCATGGCGGTCTTACCCTTGCCGCCGCGGTGCTGGCTACCGTAAAGGGTAATCGGATTGCGTTTAATATAACCGGTATTGGAGATGGTAACGACCATGTCCTCTTCGGCAATCATATCCTCCATGGTAATCTCTTTAGTGCTTTCTACAATCTCTGTGCGGCGCTGGTCTCCGAATTCCTCCTGCAGTTGGGAAAGTTCGTCTTTGATAATATTTTTCACCAGTCGCTCACTTGCCAGAATCTCTTTATACCGGTTTATATCCTCAAGAAGACACTTATATTCTTCTAATATCTTTTCCTGTTCAAGGCCGGTCAGACGCTGCAAACGCATGTCCAGGACGGCCTGCGCCTGGATCGCGGTCAGAGCGTAAGTTGCGGTCAGCCGTGTTCTGGCTTCGTCCGGCGTTTTTGATTGGCGAATCACGGCAACAACATCATCAAGATTTTCAAGGGCGATTTTCAACCCTTCCAGAATATGGGCGCGTGCTTCGGCTTTTCTCAGGTCATAGCGGGTCCGCCGAATGACGATCTCCTTGCGGTGAATAATGAAATACTCAAGAATCTCCTTTAAGTTCAAAAGCCGGGGCTGGTTGTTTACAACTGCAAGGAAAATAATACCGAAGCTATTTTCCATCTGGGTATGTTTATAAAGCTGGTTGATGATTACTCCGGCAATCTGTTCTTTTTTTAGACCCAGGGCTATGCGCATCCCTTCTCTGTCGGATTCGTCTCTTACATATCTTACACCCTCGATTTGTTTGTTTCTAATAAGGCTTGCTATCTTTTCGATAAGCCGGGCCTTGTTGACCTGATAAGGAAGCTCCGTAATGACAATCGTCTCCTGTGCGGTTTTTTTATCTTTTTCAATAACGGCTCTGGCCCGAATCCGGATTATTCCGCGGCCGCTTTTGTATGCCTGGTAAATCCCTTTGGTCCCGTAAATAATACCGGCGGTCGGAAAGTCAGGCCCCGGGATGTAGCGAAGGAGATCCTGCCATGTAAGCTCGGGGTTTTCTATGACGGCTTTGGTGGCTGCAATCACTTCTGAGAGGTTGTGCGGCGGGATGTTGGTTGCCATACCAACGGCTATGCCCGAAGAACCGTT
This sequence comes from Desulfobacterales bacterium, assembly GCA_032127815.1. Taxonomy (GTDB): domain Bacteria; phylum Desulfobacterota; class Desulfobacteria; order Desulfobacterales; family UBA11574; genus Desulfatibia_A. The sequence goes on along the minus strand of JAQBHK010000464.1, from coordinate 3,539 downwards.
TACCAAAAGGTTGGGAACTTTAGCCGGGAGCACCGTAGGCTCTGTTAAGGATTCATCATAATTGGTTGCAAAACTGACGGTCTCCTTGTCTAAATCCTCCAGCATCTGATGAGCAAGAGGCATCATTCTGATCTCGGTATAACGCATGGCGGCAGGCGGATCACCGTCTACGGAGCCGAAATTACCCTGGCCGTCCACAAGGGGATATCTTAACGAGAAATTCTGAGCCATGCGCACAATGGTATCATAAACTGCGGTATCACCATGGGGATGGTATTTTCCGATAACATCACCGACAATGCGGGCAGATTTTTTATACGGTTTGTTCCAGTCGTTTTTTAGTTCGCGCATTGCAAACAACACGCGCCGATGGACCGGTTTAAGACCGTCTCGGATTTCCGGCAGGGCTCTGCCGATGATCACACTCATGGCATAGTCGAGATACGATTTTTTCATTTCACTTTCGATGCTGATCTCAGCCATTTTTTCGGAAAATTTCATATAACACCTAAATGTCTCCCGTTTGTAGTTATTTGTTTTTACAAAATCTATATTTTGTCAGTATAGAATTTTCCTTGTTTGAGTCCCGCTTTAAGCGGGACGTTATATAAAATCGCACAGCGACTTTATTTATAATCTTTACCGGGATCAACCAGTTCCCGATAACTTGCGTAATAGATTTCCGTTAAAGTCAAAAAAGCGGTTATCACCAGGGGACCGTAAATAATTCCTATAATTCCAAACGCGTTCAATCCCCCAATTATGGAAAAAAAAACAAGCAGCGTATGCATTTTAACCTGCTTACCCACCAGTCTGGGCTTCAACAGGTTATCTACGCCAACGGTAAGAATGATATAAAAAACGACAAAAAACATACCCGCCGCGATCCTTCCTTTCAGAACAAGAAAAGCAGCCGCTGGAATAAATACAATGCCGACCCCGATAATGGGAATAAACGCCAGCAGGCTCATGATGACACCCCACATAAAGGCCGATTTTAAGCCGAATATCCAAAAAACAATACCGCCCGCCGAGCCCTGAATCAGGCCGCCGACTCCGTTCCCGACGATCACTGCGCCTGCCATGCCCTTGAACTTTTGAATCAGCTTTTCGTCCTGTTCATCGGGCAGTGGAGAAAGATCAATAATAAAAGCCGTCAACCGATCTCCATCAATGAACAGATAGTATACAATCAGGAGCATAAAAAAGAAATATACAAAAAATTTGAGCACGTTCGAGGCAATCGAGCTAGCTTGCTGATAAAGAAAAAGGCCGACAACTTTAACCAGTTCCGAAATCGCTTGATTGAGATGGTCAGCGCTAATCGTCAAGTCAAATTTTGCAAGCAAATAGTTTGCTTTTTCAAGGACCGTACTGTTTTCAAAAATGCTTCGGAACTGATCGCTGATAGAGGCGCTCTTGCCCATCTGATACAGGCTGAACGCCTCTTTCGATAAGAGACTCACAAAAAGAACCGTCGGCAGGAACAGGACAATGAATACCAGCGAACATGTTAAAAGTGAGGAGAAATCCGAACTCATTTTCCGGTTGAACAACTTGTAAACAGGCCTGAAAAGACTAGTCACAACTGTACCCATAACAATCACAGATAGAAAGGGCCATAGCAACCTGCCAAGCATAAACGCAGAAGCAAGAAAAAGGGCCAGAAAAAACCACAGAATAATATTGCGATAAGCTCTATCCTGCATTGTACCTCCAAATTAAGTGACAGGGCTGAGGTCGAGATAGGTATTGTAAAGAACTAAATGACATGACCTGCGTTTTATCTGCTGACTAATGCGCCGGCCACCAATATAAGAAGGGTTTCATAAATAAAAACCGGAACATAATTTCCAAAAATACCATAAATGATGCCGCCGCCGACAATAGCCGGCACGGCACACACTACCAAAGTACCCAACCTTCTACTGATATCCATTTTATAAATCTCCTGCAATTTAAATAGTTGCTTCATAAAATATTGAATTTATTGTTTCTTTTAAGCTTACGACATTCCAGCCAAAATGTTCTAATATCGCGTAAAACGCAAACATCTTGTAACAATAACAGCTAACCAAGTAAAGAAAAAACTGCTGCATATTTATTGATAATATTTTAATAATATGCCAGATGTTTAGTCTGTTGCGCAAAAAGCCGAAAACTGTCTTTTTGCAACCGTTTTAAGTTTTAGGCTTTACGTTTTAAGCGCCTGTATATATGTGATAAAAAAATGTGTCTACTCCTCATATCTTATGACATGCATCCGGTCTATCGAATTGTACTGGCGGCAAACCGGGACGAATATTATGACCGCCCTACAGCGCCCCTGGCTTTCTGGAACGACATGCCGGATATCTTAGCCGGACGGGACCTTAAACGCAGCGGAGCATGGCTAGGCGTAACTCGAACCGGACGTATTGCAGCTATCACCAATTACCGTGAGCCTGCCCTGCGATATGAGAATGCGCCTTCCCGGGGTCATCTTGTCAGCAACTTTTTAGCAGGATTAGAATCACCGGAAAACTTCCTGAATCACATCAAACCTTCCGGACACCGCTACAACGGATTCAACCTCATCGTTGGTGACGGGTCGGGCTTATTCTATTATTCAAACATGGAAAACCACATTCAAAAGTTAAAACCCGGTCTTTTCGGCCTGTGTAATCATCTGCTTGATACTTCCTGGCCAAAGGTTGAAAAAGGAAAAGCTGCTCTTAGCGCCTTACTCGATGACAAACAACCAATTGATATTGAAGAAATCTTTAGCATACTCAACGACCGGTCATTTCCCCCTGATGAGATGTTGCCGGACACCGGGGTCGGCCTTAGTTGGGAACGCGTGCTTTCTCCATTATTTATCTTTAGCCCGGATTACGGAACGCGTTCGTCATCCGTTGTTTTTATAGAAAAGACCGGAAAGCTTACTTTTGCCGAGCGGACATTTGATCCGTTGCATGCAGAATCCTCTGAGGAAATAACCCGTACATTCAGCTTATTAATCTCAACTTAATTATCTGAAGGCAAAAAAATGTTTACAAAACATATCTGATCTTATATACGGTAATCGTAATAAACTAAAATTGAAACTCCACTCTGGTTGCACAGGGAATATACTTGCTACGACAGTTCAAAGAGGTTTTTTATGGGAAAAAACAGTTTGCTCAAATCGACGTCCAAAAAGAAAAAAGATGAGGAGATGACGGCCAAAACCAAAAAGGCTGTATCAAAAACCAAGAAAGCTGCAAAAAAAACTAAAGCCGCTCCAAAAGCCAAGGCCGCTGCTGAAAAGGCCGCTCCAAAAGCCAAGGCCGCTGCCGAGAAAGCCGCTGCTGAAAAGGCTGCCGCCGAAAAAGCCGCTGCTGAAAAGGCCGCCGCCGAAAAAGCCGCTGCTGAAAAGGCTGCCGCCGAAAAAGCCGCTGCTGAAAAGGCTGCCGCCGAAAAAGCCGCTGCTGAAAAGGCCGCTGCTGAAAAGGCCGCCGCCGAAAAAGCCGCTGCTGAAAAGGCTGCCGCCGAAAAAGCCGCTGCTGAAAAGGCTGCCG
>JAQBHK010000463.1:0-12946 GCA_032127815.1 Desulfobacterales bacterium | reverse complement strand
AGATTGTTTAATTAGCCACCCCTTAGAGGTGACGTTGGTGCAGAAAGTTCCTGGCAATTGATTTCAATCTTGAAAATTATGGATTAGTCCGAGATTAGTGAGCTTTTGCGATATGTCTGCCATAGGGGGCCAAGAGGAATGTCCGCAAATTATTTAAATAGTCGGTGCCTGTGTTACTTGGTTACATTACAAACAATCAGAAACGAGGTGCCCAAGAAAAATTGCAAACGACTCAATATCCTGTTTTACACTTCCGCTTTCCAACGCATTCATATAGTCGTCTCGTTTTTCAACTGGGATAACGGTCCAGGGGTACCCGCCCGCAGCGAGCATCACGTTCATAAGAAATCTTCCAATACGGCCATTGCCATCCATGTACGGATGGATATATACGAACACGAAGTGCCCCAGAACAACACGTACCGTTGGTTCCGGCTCTTCTCTCAGCAAATCAAAAAATGCCGGCATGCAGTTCCAAATTTAGCTTATTTAGCTGTATTATTGTTAGCTTATTTCGTCGAGCTTTTTTTAGCTTATTCTGCCAAGTAATTATTGCTGAAGATAGACGCGTCGGTCTGCTTTGGATTTTCGGGCCAGGTCCTGACATTGGCTGTAGAATAGCGAAAGATCATTACCGCAGGTTTGCAAAAGCTTTAAAAATTCCGGTACCAGATCATAATAAACGGATACGGTTATCAACTGAGCATTGTTTAATTTTTGATCAAACCATGCATCATGGTCTGAATATCCGCCCCACTGCATTTTAAGCAGCTCGTATTCATCTTTTAACTTTGCAAATAGCAGTCTTTTGCTATCTCTTTTTTGCGTAACCGGCAAATCCTGGGAGTAGAGTGTTTCAAGCCGGCGGCGGCATTGCATAATCAGCTGGATAAACTGCCGTTTGCGCTGAAAGTCTGCCTTGTAATCGTTATAGGCCGTTGGATTTTCCTCGGCAGCCAGCCAGCGACGCAGACCCTCCTGCTCGACTACTGTAGCAAAACTTTCATTAAAGGTGGAGTCGTCTTGTACATATACCACCTGGTGCGCCAGTTCGTGGAAAATGAGCGCTGCCAGCCTGGCGTCTGACCGATAAATAAACGTACTGTAAACCGGATCGTTGAACCAGCCCAGGGTGGAATACGCCGTAACGCCACCGACATAAACGTCCAAACCCTCTTGTTTTAATTTGCCGGCATAAAGACGCGCATTCTTTTCTGAAAAATAACCGCGGTAGGCTGTACAGCCTGCAATCGGGTAGCACCAGGTTTTAGGCTCAAAAGAGAATTCCGGGGCGGCATAAACGTTCCAGAGAACATAGGGCTGCTCAATCTCAACAAAACTAAGATAATGGCCGTCTGCCGGCAGGTGCAGCTCGCTTTGGGCAAATTCCCGCAGCTCTAAAATCAAGCCCAGTCTCTGTTTTAGTTTGAAGGGTGTCTGCGGATTGTCCAGATAGCCGTGGATGGGTCTGCGTTTGTTTAAAATGCCGATCTGGCCGGATATTGCCTGGGCATAGTACCGCAACGACTCGCAGCCTGTTAGTGCTGCCAGCATCATTAAGCATAAAACAGAGGCCGTTGCAAAACGTCCCCTTTTGCCCAATCTCTGCGTCAGACTCAACTGTCAATCCTCGCATTGAGTTGTAACATTAATATTATAACCTCTGAACCTGGAACCCTAAACCTATTAAATTAGCACGCAGATTTTCGCAGATATTCACAGATAACAATATTATTTCTTAATTTTAGAATCTTGATTATCTGTGCATCTGTGTCCAAAAGAATCTTACATTACCACCAAAATTATATGGGACACAGATTCTCGCAGATATATACAGATATTATTTTTTATTTGAAATCCTGATAATCTGTGTTCATCTGTGTCCAAAAAAGGAAATTCTTATACCATCAAGTTAGGGTAATAGATGATTCGTTATGGCAATGCGCATCTTTTGCCACACATCTTTGCCGACCGACGGCTCATCAATAATAAGATGTCGCATCTTTTCTTTAACGCCGGTTTTTCCCTTTTGGACCTGGTAAAATTTCCATTGGTCCAGCTGCTCGTTTTTAACCAGGCGTTTTAAGCCCCGATAAGAGATCAACTCATCCTGTTCGTCAATAAAAACTAGCGTGGGAACGTTTATTTTGGGGCTTACATTTTCATTAAAGTGGTTCACGGCCTCAAACACGGAGTTATAGGCTGCCATGGGGGTTCCGCTGTTGGCGCGATAACCAGCTAGAGTAAAACTGGGAATGACAAGCCGCGGAAACAGTGACAGCAGTTTGGCGGTATAATTGACGGCATGCATGCTTAGTGCCGGGGCCAAAAGTACCATCCTGTCAAAACAAACATCAGGATAAGACGCCAACAGGTCAACACCCATTAACCCGCCTAATGAGAATCCGATAAAAAATACGGGGACTTTTTTTTGCGCGCTCCTTTCTCGAATGATATGATATGCCTGATAGGTTTCATCGAGCCATAACCGATAATATACGGTTTTAAAAGCCTCGAGCCGCGCTTGGGCGTTGTCAATATGAGTCTTGCCGGTGTAGTTTCGTCCGTGCCCGCGCAACGATAGATTTAAAACCTCAATGCCGGAATCCGTGAGCAGAGTAATAATGGATTCCATTTTATCGGGCCGCAGATTAAGCCCGTGCACTACCAGGGCCACAGCGCTTATTTTCTCCGGATTTGCAGCTTGATACCAGCGTATGGATTTATCGACAGCCGCTACAATCTGAGTGGCGTCGCCAGGATGCTTGGTTGATATATGCGACCGGTTTTGCCGATCTGCGCGGCAGCTGAATACCACAATGCAGAAAACCACAATGAAACCGGATGTTACTAAAAGATGCGGTTTTATATTCATGAATATCGCAAAAGCTATCTTAGTTCCTTAATTGTAAAATTTGTGCATGTTGTGGCATTATTTTTATAGTAATCACGCGCGAAGCACCCGACGAGAGAAAACCGCGAAAGAAGGAAAACACAAAATTTTAAATATTGTTTTCGTGTTTTCGCAATTTCGTGCTTTCGTGATGAATCTTTTTTTTGGATCCCCTCTTCAACTTAAATGAATACCGGATTTCCGTTACGCTGCGATAGGCCTGTCTCGCTTTCGGGACTTGTCCGGGTTTGCACAGTTACAATTCTATCCCTAAAGTTTTGCAAGGACCCTCAGCACTTCGTCGAGCTGTTGTGGGGAGATATACACATGGGGTGAAAACCGCACGCGTCCAAGGCGTTCGGCGGCAACAATTTTGTTCTGCTTGAGCTCCTGCATAATAACATCCGGCCCGACTCCCGGCTTTTCACAGACGACGATCCCCGTGGGGTAATCCGGAAACTGATCTGAAAGCACTTTAAATCCTATTTTGGCAAGACCTGCACTCAAATAAGCACTCAGCTCCAATATCCTGTCGCGTACAGCCGCAAACCCGATGTCCTGTAAAAACTGCAGAGCAGCCTGGAAATATACCCAGTCGTTGAAATTGGCGGTTGAGATGGTAAAGCGGTCCGTCGTAGGTTTGAGCTTTGACTTGTAAGGCAGATATTCCTGGTGCTGTACTACCGATTCAGTGCCGATAAAAATCGGCTTAAGGCTGTTCAGCTTTTCTTTGGAAATATAGAGCACCCCCAACCCCAGCGGTCCCAGTAGCCACTTCCAGGCTGGAAAAGCCATATAGGCGATATTGGCTTTTTGAGTGTCCAACGGCTGCATGCCGACTCCCTGGGCTCCGTCCACAACAAAATCAATCCCTTTTTCTTGGCACAACTCCCCTATCTGCTCCAATGGAAGGGGCATGCCGGTACACCAGTGTACGGCCGACAGCGAGATGGCCCTGGTTTTGGCGGTAATTAATCGTTTAAGTGCTTGCAGAAAAGCTTCGGGGGAAGTTTCCATGGGAGTTGTGACCAGTTTGACCCCTTTTTCCTCAAGGTGCCTCCAGGGATACACATTACTGGGGTACTCGTTTTCAAGCAGGATCACTTCATCTTGAGCGAAAAAATCAATCCCGTGGGAGATAAAGTTCATCCCCTCAGCCGTGTTGTGTATCAGGCCCAGCTCGTCGGGTGAACAATTTAAAAGCTCAGAGAGAATTTGTTTTATTTCTTTCTGAACCTCCGGGTGCCTGGCAACCTCGGTTAAAATTCCTTTGCGCGCATAACCTTGCATAAATCGGGAAAGCGCCTCGACGATGTGGCTGCCCGCCGGAGTGGTGCCGCAATTGTTCAGCCAGATCATCTTCCGGTTGACCGCATAGGCCTCATAAATCTTATTCCAATCCATATTTTCCCCTTATTTATCGAGACCTTTTAAAAACGCCTCCTTTTGCCCAATCCCAGCATCCGGCATTTAACCCGCAACCCGTAACTCGCAACCAGTAACCAGTAACCAGTAACCAGTAACGGATAACACCTGTTTGAGATTTAACTCAATTAAATGTTGCATTTGTTTGACAAAAAAGTCCAGGTTTTCTATATCTTAACATAAGTTTTGATAACTTGCCATAACCTCGGGTTTAGAAAATCGCCTCTGGAGATAAAACTATGAAACCTAGAAGAACGACACTGTCGGTTCCCGGGCATATCGAAAAGATGCACACCAAGGCCTCGCAAAGCAAGGCCGATGTGGTGATGCTCGATCTGGAAGACAGCGTGCCGGTGGAAGCCAAAGAACGGGCGCGCGAAACTGTGATTCGTTCGATGCTTTCACTTGACTGGCAGGGGAAAACCGTAATTTTTCGCATCAACGGCCTGGACACCCCTTTTGGCTACCGAGATCTTTTGGAAGTTGTTGAGGCGGCCGGCCTTCAGATGAATGCCGTCGTCGTTCCTAAAGTGGACCATCCCGGCGATATCCACTTTGTATGCCGTATGCTGGACGGTATCGAAATGCAAATGGGGTTTTCCGGGCGTATCGGCATTGAGGCGCTCATCGAGAGCGCCACAGGCCTGGAACAAGTGTCGGCAATTGCCAGGGCCAGCGACCGGCTTAAAACCCTGGTGTTCGGTATCGTCGATTATTCGGTCTCTATCGGTGCCCGGCTGGTGTCCATTTCCGGACACGGGGAAAAAGAAGAACAAGTGTACCCCGGTCATCGCTGGAATTTTGAAATGAGCAGAATCGTTATGGCGGCCAAAGCACGCGGTTTACAGGTCATTGATGCACCCTACGGCAATTTCAAGGATCCGGAAGGTCTGAGGCGTTCCGCCGCCATGGCCTGTGCCCTTGGATATGATGGGAAATGGGCCATTCATCCGGATCAGATCGACATCATTAATCAGGTCTTTTCTCCGTCCAAAGAAGATATCGCCAGGGCCGAGAAAGTGCTGGCAGCCCATCGAGAGGCTGAAAATAAAGGGCTGGGTGCTGTAGCCGTGGAAGGGCGCATGGTGGACCGCGCCACCGTCCGGCTGGCAAAGCAGCTTTATGAGCAGGCCAAATATCTCAAAATGATCTAACTCTTACAATAACCGGGCTTGCCCGGATATGTTGTTATAACTCTGATGGACACTAAACATCTTCATATTACTGAACTTTTTACGCAATTTGCCGACGCACAGCAAGCATGGTTACGCAATCGGAACTGTGAAAGGCAACCTCGGGTTGACGGACTCCTTGAACAGTTGCTCTCTCGCTGCCAACCCAAATCAGAAATTGCTAATTTACAACAGGCTCTACTAGACCCATACTCTCCGCTGGGCATGCTGCAACGCACGATTTTTGCGGATGTGATCGGGATGCGTTTTTTTATCAACAAACGCCGGCCTGCTCTGGAGGCGATACTTGCAAAAGAACTGATGACGTGGGCGACGGCATTCTTGCGAATCAGACATGATATCAAGATCTTTTTTGATCCTGCAAAGGTTACCTGCATTCCGGTGGATGGCACAAGACATCACCTTCCAAACGATCAATGGTGCATCCTTTGCGGTGTGTGCTGCCAGATTGGAGGCATTCCGCCGGCGCCGCCGGCGAGCGTCCGCTATCCGGACCATTGGTATCCTTACCTGGCCGGGAAGGCTGTCGACAATCAGCAACTATGCCCTTTTTTATTCCAATATTTTGGTGAGCCGCGCTTTTTCTGCGCCGTACATCATATTAAGCCGTTAGCCTGTCGCCAATTCGATCGGAAGGATTGTCGGCGGCGCCTGGCAGAAGGTGGCTTACACACATAATTCGAATTTATTAAATGAGGAGAATAAGGCATGTCAACAGATTTTGACGATACCGACAATGGCTCTGAAGAAGACGATTTTGCAACACTTTTTGAATCCTACCAGGATGTTGCTAATGAGAACCTCCAGATGGGCAATAAAGTAAAAGGTAAAATAATTTCAATCGGCCAAGACGCTCTGTTTATCGATATCGGCGGAAAAATTGACGGGTTTGTAGATAAAGCGGAACTGCTGGATGAGCAGGGGGAATTACCCTACGATGAAGGAGACAGTCTCGAACTTTATGTCGTCTCCATGGATGAAAGTGAGATCAGACTTTCCAGGGCGCTTTCCGGAATCGGCGGTCTGGATATGTTGCAAGATGCTTATGACAACGAAGTTCCGATCCAAGGTAAAGTCACCCAAACCTGCAAGGGAGGTTTTAATGTCGACATTTTGCATCGCACAGCGTTTTGCCCCATCAGTCAGATAGACCTGAAGTTTGTAGAGACGCCTGATGACTACGTGGGGCAGACGTTTAATTTTTTAATCACGCAGCTTGAAAAAAGCGGCAAAAATATTGTTGTTTCCAGTAAAATATTGCTGCAGCGGGAACAAGCAAAGTCCGCCGAACAATTTCACAAAACACTGAACATTGGCTCGATTCTGGATGGCCGCATAACGCGGATTGTACCATATGGGGCTTTTGTTGAATTGGCTGCCGGTGTGGAGGGCATGGTTCATATTTCAGAACTGAGCTGGTCACGCATAGAGAACCCCGAAGAAGTTGTCTCCAGCGGCGAAACCATTACAGTAAAAGTTATCGGCATTAAAGAAGGCGATAGGCCCTCTTTGAAAAAGATTGCCCTATCCGTCAAACAGCTGGAAAGCGATCCATGGGACACGGTTGGGAATCGGTTTAAAATCGGAGATAAGGTCTCGGGCAAAGTTACGCAATGCGTAAAATTCGGTGCCTTTGTTGAAATCACTCCCGGAGTGGAAGGACTGGTTCACATAAGTGAAATGAGCTACATTAAACGGGTGTTGAATACAAAAGATGTCGTCAGCCCCGGCCAAACAGTCTCCGTAATGATCAAAGAGTGTGATCCGGATAAACGGCGCATAAGTTTGAGCCTGCGGGATACCGAAGGAGACCCCTGGCTTAACGTACCGGAAAAATACCAGGCCGGTCAGGCCGTAGAGGGTACCATCGAAAAAAAAGAGACCTTCGGTTATTTTATTATGCTGGAACCGGGTATCACAGGATTGCTGCCGAAATCCAACATTAAAAAAGCCGCCGCTCCCGGGATGATCGAAAAACTAAAAGAAGGGGACACTGTCAGGGTTATTATTGAAAAAGTTCATGCCCTTGACAGGAAAATCACCTTGTGCCCGGCGGATCTGGCCGAAGAAGGCGATTGGAAATCTTTTTCAAAGGACAATCAAAATTCAATGAGTCCTCTGGCAGAAAAGTTGCAGCAGGCTCTGAATGCCAAAGACAACGCGTAAGGATCTGCTCTATGAGCTTTAAGCATAAAACTGAAAATTGCAGACCGCTGCCGTGTCTGGAAAACAATAAATGCTTCGGTTGCAGCCCTCTGAATCCCTCCGGACTTCAGATGAAATTTTTTGCCGATGAAAAATCTCTGTTTTCAGAGGTTGCCATTCCGGAACACCTGTGCGGCTGGGATCGGATGGTCCACGGTGGTGTTATCGCCACTATTTTAGATGAGATTATGAGCTGGTCGGCGATTACCATCTTAAAACGGATCATATTGACCAAATCGATGACAATCGATTTTATCAAACCGATCTATGTCGGCCATACGGTGACGGTGGAAGGCATGGTACTGGAACGCCAAAGCGAACGGGAAGCCTTAATGGCCGGGCTTTTGTATAACGCGGAAGGAAAGCTGTGTGCACGATCCCAGGGAACTTTTGCCCTTTTTACACCTGATGCCGCCATCAGGATGGAAATTATGACCAAAGATGATGTGAAGGAATTTGAAAATCTATTTAATGCTTAATTCCGCACGGTATAATGGCTTTGCGCGACCTTTACAGGATTAATTCTCCAATCTATTTTTTGTTCAATACCTCGCGTATTTTTCTTAATGTATCTGAATCGGTCTCTGCAATTAACTTTGCAATCTTAACACGTTCACTGCCAAACTCAGTGTCTGCCACTTCTGCAGCTTCCGGATCAACCTCTAAGATATTGCAAATGGTTTTGACGAGATTGGCCGGAGAAATCGGTTTTTCCATGGTGATTCTGGGACGCAGTCCCGATGTCAGGGCACTGAATGCTTTGATTTGATCACCGCCCATTTCGTCATGAGCATGCGCGGTGATGACGATCACAGGTAGATTGGCCCACTTTTCATTCTCTCTTAACTTGCGAATCACCTTAATGCCGGATAAGCCCGGCATAACCATATCGAGCGTCATTAAATCGGGGTTGAATACTTCTACCTTTTCCAGAGCATCTAAGCCGTCAACGGCTATATCAACATTAAAACCGGCATCTTCCAAACAAGCAGCTAAAAAGTTGCGCACATCCGGTTCATCATCGACGACTAGAATCTTTTTTTCAGAGGCATGAGCCATTTTCTGTCTCCCTTTCTGCAGAAATTACATTATTTTTTTATGTTATTATCAGAAAATATGTCAGCAACTACCTTCAATAGTTCTTCCGGGTCGATCGGTTTACTCAAAAAAACTTCCGGGGTTGAGAATCCGTTGAGTTCATTTAGAAAATTTTTGTAAGATTCGTCAGTAGCGGTAATGATGATAACCGGGATCTTCTTTAGCACCGGATGCTTTTTAAATTGATAATATGTTTTTAGGCCGGATTGTTCCGGCATAGTGATATCGAGAGTAATAAGATCGGGTTTCTCTAATTTGGCCAACTCAAAGCCTTCAAAACCGTTCCCGGCCAAAACCGTATCATAGCCGCTGTCCTGAAAAACAGCTTCAAAATAGGCCAAAACATCCTGCTCGTCATCAATAATCAGAATCTTCTTTTTTGCATTCATAACTGAAGAAAATTAAACCATAATTAACGTCAACCTTTTTCAATTACTTTGGGCAAACGGCTTCGCGGAAATCTGATGCGGAATGTTGTTCCTTTACCGGGTTTGGATTCCAGCTCGATTTTTCCACCATGCTCCTGAACAATTTTCTTGGTCATCAACAACCCCAGGCCGGAACCGCCCAACCCCTTGGTGGTAAAAAAAGTGGTAAAGACTTTCTTCTTGACCTCATAATCCATTCCGCAGCCATTGTCGCTCACTTCATATGTAATTATGCCGTTTTTTTCAAATGTCCTTACGGCTACATAACAACTGCCGCCGTTGCTCACCTGGCAGGCATCAATAGCGTTACCCACCAGGTTTGTCAAACATTCGTGCATGCTTTCATAATCGATCGGCGCCGGGAGGACATCACCGAGTTTTTCATTGGTCAACGCTATGCCCAGCTCATCAGCCTTGACCTCATACAGATCAACAACTTCTTTTGCGATTTCAGCCGGGTCACAAATTTTAGCTTTAATTTCACGACCTTTGGAAAAACTTAGAAATGTTTTTACAAATATTGAAATCCTTTCGATATTGCGCATCAGCATTTCCAGACCTTTCTGGATGCGCTCAATATTCCCTTTGCTTAAGCCGGAATTCAGCATGTACATACCGCCTTCCAAGGCGGTGATTAGATTCTTGACACCATGGGACAACCCGGCAACCGTATGCCCTACAGCCGCCAGGCGTTCGGCTTCAAGTTTTTCCTTCTCAAGCTGTTTGATTTCACGCAAATCCTGGACAGAAAAAGCCATACCCAGGAGACTGTCATCGGATCTTTTGAGTTTATTTCCAACCAGGCGTACCGGAAATGTTTCGCCGTCAATTGTTTTGACCTCTGTTTCCGGCAGATAAGCATGTCCGGGCTCCCCGGATACCTGGGCTAAAAACCCTTGGGGAAGTATGCCGGCAAGTTCCTCCCTTGAAATCACCTGGTTGTCTTTAACATTAAAAAATTTGCGGGCGGCGGGGTTGAAAATAGTAACTCTTCCCTTTTCGTTCACCGCAAATATGCCGTCCATGGAAGTAGAAATAACCGTCTCCAAGAACCTGTGCGCAAATTTTAGTCCATCTTGCAGCTTCAGAGTCTGGGTAACATCAACGGCCATTTCCATGACGAGATCAAAACTGCCGTCGGCTCGTTTCAGCGGTATGGTGATCACATGCAAATGCAGAGTTTTGCCTGCGGGAGATTTCCAGACGTGATACCCGGTATGTGTACGACCGTCTGCAAATGTTTGCCGGGCGGTGCATTCGGAACATTTATGTTTCAATCCTTTGAGAGATTCAAAACAGTATTTACCCTCCAGGTCCCCGAGCCAGTCCGTAAGCCTTTTATTAGCCTTTACAATGTGAAAGTTCCTGTCAATTAATAAAATGTTGCAGGGTACCTGGTCAAAGAGAACCTGATGCTCATCTCGAATCTGGGTTGCTTCGGTAATGTTGGTGAAAATATGTATGACATAGAGGAAATTGCCGTTGTCGTCGACAATAGGGGCAGCATGCTGTAAGTAGTGAATGTGCCGACCGTTTTTGTCATACCCGGCCTCTTCGTTTGCACGGGGAAGGCCGTCTTTTAAGGTCATGGCACTTTCACAGCGAGAACACATGTCTTCTCTGTTTTTGTAAACGTGATAACATTTACGATTTTCCCAAGAACCGAACAGTTGCTCAAACGTTTTGTTGGCATAAACCAGATTATAATCCGGATCTATGACGGCGATTCCCAAGGGGATGGTATCAAACAGCCGTTTGTTAATATATTTTTCAAGGTCGGATTTGGAAGATGCCTTGTTTGTTTTTTTGGCCATAGATTTGTCGATGCCCTATATTATGTGTTCAAAAAAAGCTGATATAAAAGCCTATTCTTCTTATAATAAAATAGTTTAAAAATAAACCCCTAAGTTTTGCAGCCTGCTTTATCATTTAAATTTCCGGCAGTCTTATTTTTGTTAAAGTTTTTGCTTGACAAAGTTTTATCAATAAATTTATATCATACTATATTAATATAGATTAATTTGGTCTGAATCATTAAACGCCCGGAAAAGACTTGTGAAACTTACGACTAAAACCCGTTATGGAACCAGATTAATTCTTGATTTGGCCCTGCATCATGGCCAGGGGTCTGTTCGAATGAGCGAAATTTCCATGCGGCAGAATATTTCCGTTAAATATCTTGAACAACTCATTCGTCCCCTTAAACAAGCCAATCTCGTTACCAGCACCCGGGGGCCTAAAGGCGGACATATGTTGGCCAAAAAACCGGAGGAAATTACCCTGGGCGAAATTACCCGGCTGTTTGAAGGTACAACCGAACTGGTTAATTGTATCAGCGATCCTGAAAAATGTTCAATGATTGAAGATTGTGCGGTTCGAGCCGCCTGGGAAAAAGCCGGCAAAGCGCTCTATGATGAGTTGGATTCCATAACCATCGCTGATTTGCTGGCAAACAAGAAAAAAGATTAGTATTTGCATCTACGCATTTATAGACTGCGTAGGTCGGATGTAGTATTATAACAAAAAATATTCAGAGAAGGAGGTTTTTATGAAAAAAATTTTGATTTTGGGTTCCGGCGCCGGCGGGACAATGGTCGCCGCAAAGCTGCGCCATGAGCTAAGTGAACGGGAATGGCAGATTACCGTCCTCGACAAGGATCCGCTGCACCACTATCAGCCGGGTTGGCTGTTCATCCCGTACGGGATATACGCGGCCAAGGATTGTGTAAAGCCTAAATCCGACTTCATTCCGGAGGGCGTCGAATTAGCTATCGACGAGATCGTCAACATTGACCACGCCAACAAGCAAGTCAAGACCAAGAAGGGTCAGTACGATTACGACTGGCTGGTGATTGCCACGGGTTGCAGGGTCGTACCGGAAGAGACCGACGGCATGATGGATGACTGGGGAGGCGATGTCCATACCTTCTACACCCAGGAAGGTGCTAAAGCACTTTACAAAAGATGGAAGTATTTTGACAAGGGTAAAATTGTGCTCAATATCGCCGAAATGCCCATCAAATGTCCGGTTGCGCCTCTGGAGTTCGTCTATCTCACCGACTGGTTTTTCAGAAAAAATGGCGCGCGCGACAATATAGAGATAGAATTGGTCACACCCTTGGGCGGCGCCTTTACCAAACCGGTGGCTTCAAAAATTTTAGGCAGTGTCTGCGAAGAAAAGAACATCAAAATCACACCCAACTGGTCCATTGACAATGTGAATGTCAGCAACAAGACCATCGAATCCGTGACCGGCGATGCTATTCCATATGATCTTCTTGTGACCATCCCGCTGCACTCCGGTGCACAGGTACTCATGGACAGCGGCCTCGGCGACCCCATGGGTTTCGTCGATACCCATCATAACACTCTGCAGGCCAAAGGCTTCGACAGTATCTATGTTATCGGTGACGCTACCAACGTACCCACCTCCAAATCCGGAGCGGTTGCACACTACCAATCCGACGTCGTGGTAGGGAACATCATTCGCCAAATAGAGGGTCAAGAACCGCGGCCCGACTATGATGGGCACTCTACGTGATTTATAGTCTCGAGCCATGGTATGGCTTACCTGATTGATTTTGACTACAAAACCGAGCCCCTTCCCGACCCGCCCAACATGTCCTACGACCGCGCCGGCAAAACCGCCCTCCTCCGTCCCGTCGAGGATAATCGCAAGGCCGCGGCCTCCCCGGCCAACCGCC
>JAQBHK010000462.1:0-3810 GCA_032127815.1 Desulfobacterales bacterium | reverse complement strand
AGAAAGTCCGGGGCTGTCATACAATTTAACTATTCTCTATTTTTTTCCTCTTTGCCGTAAAATCATTTTGCCGGTTATGGATTAAAGCGGGTTCCTCCAAGGCGGATAAATCTCCGGGCGCCTCAACAAAAAGATAAAGCCCTTCTTAGCTTTCTTGCGCAAAGAAGGGCTTTTATCATTTCCAGAGCCATAAGGTCCTCTGTGTATGTAAGATGTTTATATCCAGCCGTGCCGGAAAATCGAATGCCTGACCATAAATGAAGAAGTCTAAAAAGTCAATGCTCGATTGTCACGGAAAAAATACTGAACCAAAGTAAGTATTCGGGTCGTAGCGCCTGTGGCGCTGATGGAGGAGCGCCCAGCAGGGGAGGGCATTAGGAGCGTCCCGGGAAAGGGCATTCGGCCGCCTACGCTGAAGCTTCGTCGTGCCAAGGGGCTTGAGGAGCGTTCAAAGATGGACTTGAAGAGCGCCTCGGGAAAGGCATTCGAGGCTTTAGGAGTGGCTCGGGGAGCCTTGATGCGAGTTGCGGGTTGCGGGTTACGAGTTGCGGGTTTTAGTTTTTTGACAGGATATACAGCATATATTTTCTGTGCCGCATAATGAAAAAGACTACAAAAAACTGGTCAATCTCCTTGATAGTCTCATTGACGAAGTCGGCAATGATGAATCCCATTCCTTAGCTTCATTGATGGAGACGCTTGGGAGTCTAATTGAAACATATGAAGCCCACAAACTTCCTGAAATAGAGGGCAATCCGGTAGATGCGCTCAAGGCCTTGATGAAAAGAGTAAGGGGTCACCCATTTCTTGATGAACTTTACCAATTCATCGTATGAGGATATGGGGAGTTTGAATTTGTCCTCTGACATTTGATTATGATCTCCTTTGCTTTTTACTAAATAGGAGAACGCTGGAATTAAGCTGACTGGAAGGCCGCAGACCCTTCCAGTCAGCTTGAATGACTTGTTCTACCTTTCTCTTCCTTCTCGAACAATATCAACGATTTCTCGCGTCGTTACATTCGCTTTAATTGATGGGACATCTAAGGGTGAAGAAGCGATTTTTTCTGGAACCAATGCGAAAGTTCGACCGTCTTTCCTTCGAATTAGTACTTTCCCGGTATTTTCAGCCTGTTCAAGAACTAAAGCGAGCTTTTGTCGGGCTTCTGAATATGTATAAACTTGCATTTTAGACCTCCATGGTTTCGACGTTGAGATTTTGAGCAGCTGTCTTTAGTTTTCGATCCAACGTCAATAGCGGTGCTTTATGCCTAATAGCACAATCCAAGAGATAGGCATCGTATGCATACATGTTCGTTTGTTTGGATATTTTTAAGGCATTAACAAAGTCTGGTTTAATATACCGAAGTGGAATACTATCAAAGATTACAAGACCTTTCCGGGCTTCATCAATAGTCAACCTGTTCTGTCTAAACATAGCCGAGAAAGCATTGCCGATTTCCCATGGGATAGAACCAGGTCCAATGAGTGTATTTCCGGAAGTGAATTCAACAATCTTATTGCGTTCAGGTTCACCAACAATAACTGCAATCAGTGCAGATGTATCAATTACAATATCCATGTTTGCCTCCGACATAAACGATATTGACAATTGTACAACAGGGGTTTTGTTTGTCAAGTAGTAAGAGGTAGAACTAGTGAGTAAGTTGAAAAAATCTGTTTAGTTCAATGATATATGGCAAAGTGTGGAAGAACATAAAAATGGTTTTACAGAATTTTAAAACCATTAATCCCTGATATTATAAATCTGTTTAACCTTAAAACCTTCTTTCCGTTTTGTTTACGCTCATTTAGGGTTATACAACCAGACCTCTGGAATACTTTGCAGCGGCATCACCGTAATGTTTTCGGCCAGGCGGTAAGTCTCCTTGCCGGGGTAAATCACCCAAAGATGCTCAAGGCTGAGATTCTTTGTAACTATCTTCATGGATTTGGTCAAACGAGGGGCATCGGCATACTTGAATTCGATCCCCCAGTTTTTACCGCCGTGCTGCCAGAACAGATCCAGCTCAGATCCCGCGTGCACTTGCCAGAAATAAAGCTGATGGGGCATCTTGGCAATACTTTTACCTGCGCATTCCAAGGCAAATCCCTCCCAGGAAGCACCCAGCTTGGGATGCACATTCAACTGATCCTGGTTGTCGATATTCATTAATGAGTGAAAAATTCCAGTGTCCCTTATGAAAATTTTAGGCCTTTTGACGAGACGCTTGCCGATGTTGACGTGCCAGGGCTGCAGGACCTTGATCATAAAAGTTCCTTCCAGGATATCGATAAATTTCCTGACCGTCATGTCGGAAATCCCGAAAGACCGGCCCAGTTCGGCGTAATTTAAAACCTGGCCGTGGTAATGAGACAACATCGTCCAAAACCGACGCAGGGTTCTGGCGGGAATGTTAATGCCAAGCTGGGGTATATCTCTTTCCAAAAATGTTGCGATGTAGTTTTCCCGCCATATGATACTTTGCGCGTCGCTGTGCGCTAAAAAAGAATCCGGCAGACTGCCCCTGATCCACAAACGCCTGATATGTTTTTCGCCGACATCGTGAATCCTGAACCCTCCCAGATGAAAATAGGCAATGCGCCCGGCAAGAGATTCGGAGCTCTGGCGGATCAAGTCGCGGGAGGCACTGCCCAGCACCAGATATTTTTGCCCTGGATTTATGTCCACCAGGTATCGAATCAACGGAAAAAGATCAGGGATTCGTTGAATTTCGTCAATGACGATTAAGCCTTCCAAATCTTCGAGCGCCAGTTGCGGTTGTTCAAGACGTGCCGTGTCCCGGGGATTCTCCAGATCAAAATAATGATCGAAATCAAATTCACGGGCAATGGTCGTCTTGCCGCTTTGCCGCGGTCCCAAGATGGCGGTTACCGGAAAGGAATCGATACGCTCACGTATTTGCCGCAAATCAATGGGCCTTTTAATCTTTTCCATGGAAGGCATTATTGCGCTTCTAACACGAAATGTCAAACGTTAAGTTTGATATTTCATGTTAATTTCGTCACGGGTCTTTTATATCTTTCACCCGGTGGAGTAGTTTTCAAATTCCACCGGCAGATACCTGTAGGGCTCAATTAGGAAGGAAAAAGCAACACAACAAACGGCACAAAGTCGCGAGGTATTAAGCGTCATGCTCAAATGACTTGATGTTAAAGCCCTATCTCCTTTTTGAGTGTGTCTACACAAAATTTATTAAGACTTTGCCCTTTTTTTAGAGCAGTAACTGCAATCTGTTCGTGTATATCTTTTCCAACTCTAAGGTTGAATTTTCCGGAGTAATTTTTTTGGGCTGTTGCCGGTGGAAGGGGATCCCCATCTTGTTCATAAATTTTAATCCAATCCTCAACAACTTGGCAAAGCTTCGTATATACTTTAGCCTCATCATCTCCATGAACACCGCCCAGCGTTAAACCTGGTACCCGCCCGATATAGCAACTGTCTTCATCGGACCATTCAACAATTTTCAAATAACGGTCACTTTTTTTCTTCATTTAAAACCCTTTCTATGGCAGTTTTTACATCACGCTCCTGATAGCGTTTGGCATCACTGCCAAGTTTGCCGCTGATCGTGATATTGATTCCGTTTGGATGTTTATAATTTCTGTGGCTTCCCTTTCCGCCACGATTCTTAAAACCGACGGATTCTAACATTTTGATTAATTCTTTAATTTTTGGAGGCATGACATTATGGTACCACAATGGTACTGTAATTACAAGGTCGTTTTAATTAACCTATCAAACCTTCAGCTTGGCTGATGGTCCCGGCTTTGCTATGCAGGTATGAGG
>JAQBHK010000461.1:0-4238 GCA_032127815.1 Desulfobacterales bacterium | reverse complement strand
ACTGCCCGGAGCTTTACCTCTTGACACTAAAACCAAACGTTATGGAAAGGATGTTCGGCGATGAGCTTGCAGATTCGATCAGG
The DNA here is from genome assembly GCA_032127815.1 of Desulfobacterales bacterium. Classification (GTDB taxonomy): domain Bacteria; phylum Desulfobacterota; class Desulfobacteria; order Desulfobacterales; family UBA11574; genus Desulfatibia_A. The sequence goes on along the minus strand of JAQBHK010000461.1, from coordinate 4,155 downwards.
AATATCGATGTGACGGTGTTAACGCGACTTCTTTTTATGGAGATTTTAGGCTTTGATCAGGCCAGACTCGATAATGAAAAACTGATTGCCTACACCAGGATGGCAGAAGAAGCCATTGATTTGGTTGAGGCCGGCAAACACGATATAACCTTTATTCTGAACCCTACAAAAATTGAGCAAGTCCGGCATATTGCCGCCGAAGGCCTGATTATGCCGCGCAAAGCCACCTATTTTTACCCAAAAGTAATCACCGGCCAGGTCATAAACAGTCTAAAAGGCTAAGTGCTCTTATTCGTAAATTCGGTAACGTATTGCACCTATGAAACATATTCAGGTTTCAGATGTCGGGTGTCAGATTTCGGCTTTAGCGATTCCCATTCCTGACACCTGAACACTGAAACCCGACACCAAATTTTAATACGTTACCGTATTTATGAATACATGTACTAAGTTCAGATTTCGTTATTACACCATGACACGCTCTAACTTCCGATGTCTGTATTTAGGGCATGAACATCTTCTGCACTTCCTCGGTATATGATCCCTCTTCTTTATAAATGATTAAAGGAGGGCCGATTTTTATCCCCGAGCGCCCTCCTTTGCTCCCTGCCACTAAAATCAGCTTCGCTTCAGTATTTGTGTCTGAATGGATCGTTCGCATAAATTTGGGCTCAATAGCCACACTGCGCATTTGCGAAAGAATATCCGTTATGCGCTCAGCCGGATAAACTGTAATAAAGCGTCCCGCAAGAGGCAGCATGCGACGGGCGGTTTCAACGACATCAAAAAGGGTGGCCTTAATTTCATGCCGGGCAATTGCCCGCTGCCGGTTAGGATTTACTCTTCCTGATTCTGCCTTCCTGAAAGGGGGATTACTTATTACCAGGTCCACCGGCCCGGAAATCGTATCAGATTGCAACGTTTTCATGTCCATACAAAGAATTGAAATCTGATCTTTCATATTATTTTCTTCAACATTAAGAGCTGCAAGCTCGGCCAGTTGCGGCTGCACCTCAATTCCAAATACTTTTATGGCCGGATGACGATATGCCAGTATCATGGGAATTATGCCGCAACCTGTACCCAGATCCAGAACCGTATCTTCGGGACGCGGCTTGGCATAGTCGGCAATTAAAACAGCATCAATGGAAAAGCGATAGCCGTTGCGATGCTGCTTGACTTGAATTCGGCCGTTAAAAAAAGCATCTTTAGTCAAAGAATCCATTACTTACACCGGTCCAACCTTGAATTTTATTTCTTCGACCAGGGCTTTGCCCAACACCTCGTTGACTTTTGCTATGATATCGCTTTTTAAAAATTGCAGTTCATGGGCCCAGGCTGAACTGGTTACATTCACTAAAAGCAACTTCCCCTTAAAAGCCTCCGGTCGGGCATTTTGGGCGATATTTTCTCCGACAGCACGATCCCAAAGATTCCAAATCTGAGCCAGGCCTTCATCGGCCCCATGGCGGTAGGACTGCAGGACATTGCTGATAACATTTCCGATTTGTGCAAACTCTTTAACGTTTTTTCTTCTTTTCATAACCGTAGGCGTTAACAGGTTCAGAGTTTACCGTTCAGGGTTAACTTTCGTGAGCGTTCTCAGTTTTAGGGCTCAGAAGTTCAGGGTTGCTTTTCTTTTTTAGACTCCACAAACTAATCTGGAACCTCTTGCACAACGCAGCTTCAGCCTCGGCGGCTGAACCTTTGAACCCAGAACCCGCGAACGGATAACAAGCATTTTTCTTCATGGACTATAAAGCAACGGGCCTATTGTCAAGCAAAACCAGGCCGCCTATATTTCATACTTCTGCTTTTTGCTTGACTTGCATGGTTTGGTAACATAATTTATTTAAGATAATGATTTGTACAACTAATTATAAAATCGCTTCGCGATTCTAGATAACGTTCCGTTTAACGGAACTTAAATTTAAAATTTACAGGATTAAAACATGAGCTGGGATTGGGAAAAACTTAAAGAGCAGCAACAACGCAAAGGCGGAGGCGGCATTCCTCCTCAGGTCAATGACCTTTTTGAAAAATTAAAGCAGCTCAAATTGCCGGGCGGTCCGCTGTTGATTCTAGTTTTTATTATTCTTTTTTTTGGTTCTTCAACATTTTTTACGGTCGACGTTGATGCCGTCGGTGTTGTCCAGCGTTTTGGCAAATTTGTCCGTACCACTCAGCCCGGTCTTAATTTCAAGCTGCCCGCTGGAATTGAAAAAGTTACCAAAGTTAAGGTTCGCCGTGTTTACAAGGAAGAATTCGGTTTCCAATCCGACCGCCAAGAAGGACGCACACGGTCTTTATCCGGCAGTGAAACTTCCAGCGTATCTCTGATGCTGACCGGTGACTTGAATGTGGCCCTGGTGCCCTGGATCGTCCAGTACCGGATTAATGATCCTTACAACTTTATGTTTAAAGTTGCGGATGTTCGCCGACTGCTGGTTGATATGTCGGAAGCGGCCATGCGCCTGGTTGTGGGTGACCGCAGCATCAATGAGGTTATCAGCAAGCGGGAAGAAATCGCCGTTGAAGCCAGGACTGTCCTGCAAGCTGAACTGGACAATGCCGAATCCGGCATCCATATCGTCACCATTGAGATGAAAAAGACCAATGTTCCCGAACCGGTGCAGCCGTCATTCAATGAAGTCAACCAGGCTATCCAGGAAAAGGAAAAAATGATCTATCAGGCCCAGGAGGACTACAATAAAGCGATCCCGGCCGCCCGGGGAGAGGCCGACAGGACCATTAAAACCGCTGAAGGCTATGCCCTTGACCGCATCAACCGGGCTAAGGGTGATGCTTCCAGATTTGATGCTATCTTTAAAGAATACGCAAAGGCCAAGGATGTTACCAGACGGCGCCTGTATCTTGAAATGCTGAAAGAACTTTTCCCAAAACTTGGGGACAAATATATCGTAGATCAGGATCAGAAGAACCTTTTGCCACTGCTTAACCTCGGAAAACAAAACGGTATAAAATAATGAAATCTAAAGGTATTTTATTAATTGTTGCAGCTGCTGTCATTGCCCTTGTCTATTTCTCCGCCTATGTGGTGGATGAAACCGAACAGGTGGTTGTGACCCAATTCGGGAAAGTAGTGGGCACGCCCAAGTATGCCTCCGGCCTGTATTTTAAACTTCCCTTTATTCAGGATGCGACCTATTTTCCTAAAAATCTTCAGCTATGGGACGGTGATCCCGGACAGATCCCCACCCTGGATAAAACCTATCTCTGGGTAGACACCTTTGCCCGCTGGAAAATTGTCGATCCTGTTAAATTCTTTCAGACCGTCAATAATACCGTCAGTGCCCAGGGACGGCTTGATGATATTATCGATCCCGCGGCTAGAAACTTGATCACCGAAAACCGGCTGATTGAAGCGGTGCGCCAGACCAACCGGGGCATGGATACTTTTGAGCACGGTGTTGAAGAAGCTAAAGATGTAAAATCGTTTCATATTACCATCGGCAGAGAAAAAATTACCAAGCAGATCCTGGAACAGGCCCAGCCCAAACTGTCGAAATTCGGCATTGAAGTGGTCGACGTGAAGATCAAACGCATTAATTATGTCGAGCAGGTCAGAGATTCGGTTTACGGACGCATGATCGCCGAACGCAAACAGATTGCAGAAAAATTTCGATCCGAAGGTAAAGGTGAGGCCAGCAAGATATTAGGTGATAAAGAAAAAGAATTGAAGCAAATCACCTCCGACGCCTACCGCAAAGCCCAAACGATAAAAGGTAAAGCCGATGCCGAGGCGACCAAATTATACGCGGATTCCTATGGCGTCGATCCTGATTTTTACTCGTTTATCAAAACGCTTGAAATCTACGGTGAAGCCCTTGGCAAAGACAGTTCGTTAGTGATTTCAACGGACTCGGAGTTCTTTAAATATCTTAAAGGGTATGCCCCGTAAGGAAGAAAAGCACCAAGACCGCTTAAAGCGGAATTGGTGCTTCTTTATATTTCAGAAAAGCGAACCAAACGGCAATAGCGAGCGCATTCTCCTGCCCGCCATGGCGTAATTGCGGGGAATTTCAGTATTATTTGCCCTTTCTTCTTTGATGGCGTGTACGAGCTAAAAGTTTTCTGTGTTTATGTTTTCTCATTTTTTTTCTTCGTTTTTTAACAACACTACCCAACAGATCA
>JAQBHK010000460.1:0-2863 GCA_032127815.1 Desulfobacterales bacterium | reverse complement strand
CTTCCATTAATCCTAAAACCAGAGGCAACACATTTACTCCAAATGCAATGTCTCGGTAGGCTGGCTGGGCCGATTAAACACAACAAAGTGCACCTACGGTCTTTGACAGGAATATTATTTTAAATAATTTTACACCAAAGCCTTATAAGTGGTATTTAGCAATATAAACAAATCCTTCCGATCTCGGTTTCCTGTGGGATGATCAAATCAAGACTGTGAAACCTTTTTAAAGGAAGAAAATTATTTGATTAAGTCTTTGATACTGGCCGTATCTATCTTGAAACCGGGTCCCATAGTCGTAGACACAGCGATTCCTTTCAGATAGGTTCCTTTGCTTGAAGCCGGTTTGAGACGTATGATTGTTTCCAAAAAGGCCATTGCATTCTGCACAATCTTTTCTACACCAAACGAGACCTTACCCATTGGAACGTGGACAATCCCTGCCTTTTCAACCTTGAAATCGATTTTTCCGGCTTTGAGTTCACTGACCGCCCTGGCGATATCAAAAGTAACTGTTCCGATTTTTGCGTTAGGCATAAGGCCTCTGGGACCGAGAAGTCTTCCTATTTTACCAACGGTACCCATCATATCCGGTGTGGCAACTGCTTTGTCGAAACCGAACCATCCGCCTTTAATTTTTTCGACAAGGTCGTCATTGCCTGCAAAATCGGCACCGGCATCAAGGGCTTCTTTTTCTTTCTCTCCTTTAGCAAAAACGAGAACCTTTACTTCCTTACCAAGACCATTCGGCAGCACAACAGTTCCGCGCACCATCTGGTCAGCATGTCTCGGATCCACGCCAAGACGAACTGCGACATCAATGGTTTCATCAAATTTGGCATAAGACGCGTCTAACGCCATTTTGACAGCCTCGTCAAAACCATGTTTTGTCCCGGCATTTGCTTTCTTAACTGCTTCTGAATATTTTTTACCCCGCTTCGGCATGTTCTCTTCTTCACCCCTTAATTACTTCTTGTTTTTGTGTTTGAGTCCAGGGTCTCACTGTGAGACCTTTGCAAAACATGCAAATTACAATTTGCAGTTCGCTATCCGCAACATTTTCTAGTCGCTAATCTCTATACCCATACTTCTGGCTGTTCCGGCAATGATTCTGCATGCAGCACTTAGATCATAAGCGTTTAAATCAACCATTTTCTGCTTGGCAATCTCTTCGACCTGCTGCGTGGTGACCTGGCCGGCTTTATCGCGTTTTGGATCACTCGCACCTTTGGCTATCTTTGCTGCTTGCTTTAAAAGGACAGATGCCGGTGGCGTTTTGGTTATGAATGTAAAGGATCTATCCTGGTAGACCGTGATGACAACGGGTATGATCATCCCTTCATCATTGGCCGTCCTGGCGTTAAATGTCTTACAAAAATCCATTATGTTTACACCATGCTGACCCAGCGCAGGGCCAATTGGCGGAGAAGGATTGGCTTTACCGGCCGTTACTTGAAGTTTTATCTGTGTGAGAATCTTTTTTGCCATTTTTTTAATTTTCCTATATTCGTTAATGTGACCTTACAATTTTGTAACCTGTACGAATTCCAATTCCACCGGGGTTGCACGGCCAAATATGCTTACAAGTACCCTTATTTTACCCTTTTCTGGGTTAACTTCATCGACGGTACCGTTAAAATTTTTAAAAGGGCCGTCTATAACACGAATCTCGTCTCCGGATTCAAAAAAGTATTTTGGCTGGGGCTTGTCTTTGCCTGCCTCCATACGTTTTATGATTTGTTCGGCTTCTTCATCAGAGATAGGGGCCGGTCTCTCTCTTCCACCCAAAAACCCGCTGACCTTGGCGGTGCTATTAACAACGTGCCAGGTTTCATCATCAAGTTCCATTTTTATCAATATATATCCGGGATAGAATTTGCGCGCCGATGTCTTTCTTTTTCCTTTGACAAGCTCTACGATTTCTTCAGTGGGCACAAGCACTTCACCGAATTTTTCGGGATTAGCAAAGGACGTCATACGTTCTTCCAAGGCCGCTTTGACCTTGCTTTCAAATCCCGAATAAACATGAACGATATACCATTTAAGGGCCAATCTTCATCTCCCCAACGACTACTTTAGAACCAAGCGAAGCAGGCTTGACAAACCGGCGTCAACCACACCCAAGAAAAGCGATATGATCATAACCAGGATAATCACAACTACAGTGGAACCCATAGTCTGCTTACGCGTAGGCCATGTAACCTTTTTGAGTTCCACCTTAACTTCTCTGAGGAACTGGAAACTTGTATCCAGGTAGCTTTTAATCTTCCCCGGTTCCTTGCGAGTTTTATCTACAGCCTTCTTTGGTGGTGGAACTTGTCTTTTTTTATACTCCTTGGCGGCTGTCACCGGCAGCGCCATCTGTGTGGCAGCGCCATCATTTTTTACTTGTGGTGATGCAACTTCTGCGTCTTTCTTTTTCTTATTTTTTTTGGCGCTTATAGTTTTTTTTCTTTGTAGCCGTGCCATTATGCTCCCAAAATGGTCAAATCCAAATTAAACCTTTGCAAAACACCCCTTTTTGCCCGATTTCTGCGTCAGGTGGCACATCCCGCAAACAGCGAGTGTCAAATTTTAATCTTCGAAATACTCTATGTATTCATGCGGTTAAAATTTTTACGTTGACTCGGGGCGCCCATGCCCCTCACCTGTCACGCTTAGCGGGATCCAATTCCGCTGTACTGCAAAATTGCCTTTGAAATCGATCAAAAATGTTCATTTTTAAAAGGTCTCCAAGCTTGAAACCATCAAAGCAATTTCTTTGTTTATGTCAATTGCCGAGCGTGCTCGTTTGTATTTGGCAGGCCAGGAGGGATTCGAACCCCCAACACTCGGATTTGGAGTCCGACGCTCTACCGTTGGA